>JAZNJG010000001.1:0-18765 GCA_045577945.1 Bacilli bacterium
AAAAAAATTATTAATATATAAAAAAATTATTGACTCAGTATATTAAATTTATTATAATATAGTTAGATACTTCGTTAAAACGAATAGATAAAACAAAGGAATGTTTCGTTCATACGAAAAGGAGAGAATATGAAACTTATAACTGTAAAAGAAATGTCAGAAAGATGGAATCTATCAGAAAGAAGAATTCAAATGCTTTGTAATGAAAATAGAATTGAGGGTGCTGTAAGATTTGGAAAAGTATGGATGATTCCTGAAAATGCTATTATAATTAAAAAAAATTACGAGGAAAACCCCAATTTTCCAATGCCAAGAAAAACACCTTTCTTAGACATGACCAGTATATATAATGAAAAAGGCTGTGCCGAAAAATGTTCTAAGGTTTTAATTAATAATCCTGAAGCGTATGCTTTATTTCAAGCTTTAATTGCTTATAGACGTGGTGAAATAAGCAAAGTATATGAAAAAGCTAGATATTTCTTAGATTCACATTCTGGGTTTTACGCTATTTTAGGTGGAGGTATGCTTTTAGCATTTTGTGCAATTTGGCTTGGTGATTATGAACTTTGGAATGAAGCTAAGAAACATGTATGTGAGGCTCCTTGTACTACTCAAGATGAAAGAGATATTATATCTTTATCTTTAGCTATAATAGATAGTTCAATTTATGATAATAAAGATTATCCTAATTGGTTCAAAAAAGGAAATTTTGAAATCTTACCACCATCAAGTCATCCTTCCGCAAAGGTATTTTATGCAAAATATTTGTATATGTCAGCTTTTGGGATAGCTTCTAAGCAACTTAAAATAGAAGGTATGGAAGGGTTATCATATATGAGAATGATATCTCAGGTTTTAGAACCTTTGATCACTCAAGCAGTTGTTGATAAAACAATTATTCCGGAAATTTATTTAAGATTATCTTGTGCTGTTGCTTATTATAATATTCAAGCTAAAGAAGATGCTTTAATTCATCTAGATAAAGCCATCTCACTTGCACTAGCCGATAAATTATATGGAATTTTAACTGAGTATATTAGACATTTTGATGGTTTATTGGAAGAGAGGATAGGTTTGCAAGATAAAAAAGCCCTAGGTAAAATTAAAGAACTATATAAAATGTATAGTATCGGTTGGAATAAACTATCAAGTGCTGTGAAGAATAAATATATTATTGATTTAACACAAAAAGAACATGAAATTGCTAAATTAACTGTATTTGGTTTTTCTGTTGAAGACATTTCTAAACTTTTAAATATAACTATTCAAGAAGTAAAAGACGTAATACTTACTATTATGAAAAAAATGAATGTTTTTGATATTAAAGAGTTTTCTTATATCATTTGATAAGGAGGTAAAATGAAAAGAATCTATGTAATTATTATAATTTTAATAAGTGTAATATTCATATCATGTGGTGAAAAAGAAAAATTAAACCCTGATTATAAAATACCAGAAAACATAAATTGTTACTATGGAGATACATTAGCAGATATTAAACTCCCAAAGGGTTTTAGTTTTGAATTACCACTAACTACAAATGTAGGTGATGCGGGAATTAATGAGTTTGAAATTACATATACTCCTGATAATACAGAAGAATATAACATAATTAAAGATATAAAGATTAAAGTTACTGTACATAAAATTGATCCTACTTCACCAAAATTAGAAAAAATAAATGCTAATTATGGTCAAACTTTAAAAGATATTAATCTTCCTGAAGGCTTTAGCTTTAATGATCCACTTGATACTTTTGTGGGGGGAGCCGGTGTAAATGAATTTTTAGTTAATTATACTCCATCTGATCTAGTCAATTATAACATTATTGAAAATATTCCTCTAAAAATAAATGTGCTAAAGATTGATCCGGTTATTCCTACTCTAGATTTAATATATATAGAATGTGGCAAATCTTTAAGAGATATTAATCTACCAAATGGATTTAGTTTTAATGATCCTTTAGATACAAAACTTGAAAAAAATGGAAATTTTGAGTTTTCTGCTACATTTACTCCGTCTGATACTAATAATTATAACGTAATTAATGATGTTATAATAAAAGTATATGTTTCAAAAGCTTTGCCTAAATATGAAGAAATTGATGTTATTAATACGATTTATGGAAGTACTTTAAACGATATTAAACTCCCTAACAGATTTTCGTTTAATGATTCATTATCAACGCCAGTAGGAAATGTTGGAATAAATGAGTTCTATGTTACTTATACTCCTGAGGATACAGATAAATATGAAACTGTTACAAATATAAAGGTCTATATAAATGTTGAAAAAGCAGTTCCTGAATATTTAAAAGAGTTATCTGTTGATGGATATTATAATCAAAGATTAATTGATATTAGTTTGCCAAAAGGATATCAATTTAAAGATTTATTTCTTACATTAAATTCAATTGGTGAAAAAGAAGTAGAAGCTATATTTATTCCTGAAGATTATCATAATTATCATACTATCGAAGATATTGTTGTTAAAATCAATGTTAAGAAAGCCATTATTGAATTAATTCCTCTATCAATATTTGAATCTGAGTATGGTAAAACATTAAACGATATTGACCTTCCGGAAGGATATAGTTTTGATGATTCATTAGAAACATTTGTTGGAAAAGTTGGTTTAAATACTTTTACAGCTACTTATACTCCTCTTGATGTAGAACATTATGAAATAATAAAAGATATTGAAATTAACATTAATGTTAAGAAAGCTGATCCAAAATATCAAGAAGTAATTAATGTTACTGCCACAATCGGTGATAGTTTATCATCAATAATTTTACCAGCTGGCTATAAACTTGATTATTTAGATGATTATGTTTTTGTAATTTATGGTTTACAAAGATTTTATGCTACTTATACTCCTGAAGATACCGATAATTTTAACATAATTACTGATATTCCGGTTGATATTATGGTTGAAAAAAAGACATATGAATGTGAAATGATTATAAATGTTAATTCAGTAGTCGGTCAGACATTATATGCAATATCTTTACCAAATGGGTATGAATTTGTTGAAGATACTTCACAAGTTCTAGATAAAGTAGGAGAATTTGAATTTAATGGTATATATGTTCCGGATAATCAAAATGAATATGATATTGTTGAAGGAATAATAATAAAAGTAACTGTTAAAAAAGATACTTATATCGTTAATAAAGCGGTGTATGTTAATATGCCTTATGGATATACGTTAGAAAGAGTTCCCCTACCAGAAGGATATAGTTTTATAGATAGTTTAGATACTCTAGTAGGAAACGTTGGTGAAAATGTTTTTGAAGGTATATACACTCCAGAAGATTTAGACAAATATGATATAGTAACAGGAGTAAAAATTTATATTACTGTTGTGAAGAAAAACATTACTTTAAATTATACAGATATTTTATTTGTTGAAGTTGGAAAAAAACTTGGAGATATTCAATTACCAGAAGGTTTTGTTTTTGTAGAACCTGAAACCGTTATTACTGATGTTGCTCAAAGAAGTTATCAAATAAAATATGCGGATAATGAGAATTATAATTCTGATTATATATTTGTACAGGTTCAAAGTTATCAAAAATCTGAAAACAAATTGCCAATGATTTATAAAGAATATGGAACATGTATAAATGATATTATTTTACCAGAAGGCTATTCATTTATAAAAAGTACATTTAATTCATCAATTATTAACATAGGATTACACGAATATCCAGTTATTGACAAAGATGGAAATCTTCTTTATGTTGATATTTTCATCAGTAAAATTAACAAAATTCCTGAGCAAAAGTATAAATTTTATTATAATGAAGGTGAAACTCTAAATTGTGTTCAATTACCAAGTGGATATGAATTTATTGATGACCTAAATACAACTGCTGGTAGTGAGGGAGTTAAAACATTAAAAGGAATATATAGATATTATTCTTCTGTATATAATGATCTTAATGTTGATATAGAAGTGGAAGTTGTAAAACCTAAATATGGGTTAAATTATGACGTTGTTCATAGAGTTCATTATGGACAAAAACTTAAAGATGTCTTACTTTATTTGCCAGATGGATTTACAATAAATAGTGATTTAGAACAAACTTTAACGGAATATGAAAACAGATTTACTTGTAGTTACAAAGGTTATGATGACTTAGAATTAATTGTTTTAGTTAATAAAAAGCCTAATAATGCTAATAGTTTTGGTCAGATAACGGGTACATATGGTGATAAACTTTCTGACATAGAATTACCAGAAGGACTGACTTTTAAAGATGATTTAGATACTATCTTAAATGCAGGATCATATCATTTAGAAGCAACATATGAAAATCCAGATAAGAGTTATTTCAATGATTATGATTTAGTTATATATGTATATATTGACAGAGCAACTATAACAGTTCCTGAAATAGGTTTAATTGAAATTGAATATGGAAATTATTTTTCCAATATATACTCTATACTACCTGATGGATTTAGTATATATCAAGAATATAATCAAGAAGATCTTGTTGGAGAAATAGGAATACATAATATTACTCTTTCATACCAACCAGATGACCTTGTTAATTATTATCCAGTCTATGATATTCTTGGTCAATATAAAGTTGTAAAAGCAACACCATTTTATAATAAAGAGATATATTTATATTGTTATTATGGCAGTAAATTAAGCGATTTACAATTACCTGAAGGATATACATTTAATGATTCGTTAGATACATTTGTAGGTGATGTTGGAGAAAGAAAATTTACTGTTACATATACCCCAAATGATACTGAACACTATAGGATAGTTGATGATATCGAAATTATAGTTTATGTAAGTCCTTTAGCAATTACCCCTGAAATACCTACAGGTTTAACATTATATGTAGGTCAAAGTTTTAGTGATTTAATACTACCAGAAGGTTGGAGTATTAATGAAACTGATGATGTGTGTAATTATGAGGGGGATTATAATATTAATGTTGTTTATATAGATGAAAACCCTAATTATTCTCCATACTTTGCGGTTTTAACTGTTAAAGCAATAAAAAGACCTTATGAGTTTGAATCGCTTGATGGAATGCAAATTGAATATGGAATGAGTATATATGATTTGAATTTACCAACTGGATATTCAATTTCTTCAATTAATACTTTTACTATTTTCAATAAAATAGGAAATACAACAGTATATTTAAATTATCATTCTGATATATATGAAAATAAAAAAGATATTCCTATTATTGTCGATGTAACAAAAGCAACTCCAAATTATCAAACTGTTACAAAGGCAGTTATAGGAGAAAAGGTAAAAGCTATTACTTTACCTGATAACTATCAAATTTTAACTGATCCAAATACAATATTTGATAAAGTCGGAGAATATATAATTAAGATAAATTATACTCCAAAAGATACTGAACATTATAAGGTTCTTGAAAATGTTGATTATATTATTACTGTTGTCAATGTTGGAGAGTTTTATCGTCCGGTACAATTAAAGTGTGAAGATGGAAAACTAGTTTGGAATGAACATGTTGGAGTATCTTATTATAATGTACGCTTAAAAGACCCGCATTCATCTTTAGCATATGTGTTTAAAACTACAGAGACATCTTATATCTCAACTTATCATAAATTCTATGCATCTGTTCAAGCTGTATATGGAGGGTATGAGGATGATTATTCTAACACTGTTGTATATGAAATTGAAAATACATACAAAGTAGATTTAATCCAAAATATAACAAACACAGGCAAAAAAAATAATGATAGCTCATATTCGTTTGAAGTAAAACTTGATGACAATAAAACAGTAGAAATGATAATCACTGGTAATGGTTACATAAATGAAGATGGAAATATTTTCCTTTCTGCTGGATCTACTTTATATAACGTAAATCCTATGTGGGGAATGTATTCAGCGGTAATTAATAATAATAATTCATTATTATATGATAATTTATTGTTTAGTCAAGGCTATGATTTTAATTTTAAAGATAGAATAAACTCATTTGATGAAATAACAAAAAGTGTAAAAAATCATAATTTTTTAGCGTTTTCAAATGAATACCCAACTTATCTTAAAATAGAAGCAGTAAATGATATTATAATTACATCATTTGAAGTAGAAGGAATTAAAGATTTTTATCCGGAGATACTAGATGTAAGCTTAAACAGTGACTTCACATCATATGCAAGTGGACATCGATATGTAGAAGAAAAAGAAGTGTTTAGTTCTGTTGAAAATATTTATGATTTCTATCTAATAATCAAACCAAATGTAATTGATGTCCTAATTGAATCTGACTTTGGAATTTATGGTATTGATAATTTTACAACAGGTGCATTAAGAGATGAATTAGGAAACGAAATACCAAAAGATTCACCAGTTTTTGAAGGATATACTATAGATGTAGAATTATTTGGTGAAATTTATAGAGTAGAAATTCCAATTGCAAAATTTAATTATACTTTTGATAGTTATTATGAGGTTAATCAACACTTATCACTTCCTTCAGATGGTATATTTAATAATATTGTTGTTCCTGTTGTTTGGCCAGAACACCTTGAAAAAGTTACTAATCAAAATATCCAAATTTTAAATAAACTATTTGGCAATATAATTGATGAGAATGGTACTAAAGATATTTATTCATTACAAGATCAATCAATGTATACTGTTAGTGAATACTTTAAGCTTGCTTCATATAATAAATTAGAAGTAAATACTTTCATAACAGATTGGTATTATACTGATTTGTCATGGGATATAATGCAATCAAAAATACCAGAAGAAGACTTTATGAACGAAATTGTAGATTGGATAAAAGAAAAATATCCAAATCTAAACTGGAGACAATTTGATAAAAATCAAGATGGATATATTGATAATATAAGTATTATAAGTATGGCAGAAAGAGATAATGCCTATACGCCATCATCATTTGAGGGAGGAGTTAGCTTAACTTTTAATAAGCCAGAAAGAGGAGCAGGAACTCCAAATGATCCTAATTTTAAACAGTGTATATTATTACCATTTGATGATCTTTACAGTGAAAAAGGATATGATAATTCCACAAATATTCATGAAATATCACATCTTTTTGGTGTGTTAGATTATTATTATTCTAATACATTAGGAGGTTATGATATGCAAGATGGAAGTTTGGGAGACTGGAATGTATTTAGTAAATATGCCACAAATTGGTTAAATCCAACTGTTGTTACTAGTGATTTATTTGATGACAAAGGAGAATTAACATTTACATTAAGATCATCTGCTCTATATGAAGAAGCATTGGTAATTCCAGCATATGGTAATGAACATTTAGGACCTTTCAGTGAATACATTATGATCGATTTATTTACTCCACAAGGTGCTCACTTATATGATAGTTCTAAAGTTGGATTACAAAATTCTCAAGGAGTTCGCGTATATCATGTCAATAGTGGAGTTATTTTAGGTGATAAGAGCATATATGATTTAGATTCTCATATAACTGTAGGGGATTACTATTTCACTTCAGTTGATAAAGGAAATAGCACTTTCCAAATAGAAATAATATCAAAAGATGGAGAGAACAAATTTACAAAAGAAAATAGCAATGACAAATTTGATAGTAATGACTTGTTCTATGCAGGTGATAAATTTGATCTTTCAACTTACACAGAATACTTCTATAAAGGCTTAATGGATAATTCTGATACTTTTGGATATATAATTGAAGTTATATCTATAGAATTAGATGCAAATAATGATTATATTGCAACTATAAAAATAAGTGTCAAATAGAAAAAAGTATAATTTTAAAAATATATTCAGAATATAAAAGTAGGTAATATAAACATATAATTATAATTCTTATAAATCACCTTAGTTTCAAAACGAAAACTTTAAGTTATAAAAAACTCAGGCTTTTTAAGCTTGAGTTTTCTTTTATTCGTATAATTATAAATTTATAAAATTTTTCTTTAAAAAATCGACAAAATGTGGTAATATATATATACATGTTTTTTAAACTATTTATATAAGGAGCAACTATGCAAAGATATTTCATTGATGAAAACTACATAAATTTAGAAAAAGGTTTTGCAGTAATTGAAGGCAAAGATTATCATCATATAAAAGACGTTATGAGAATGAAAATTGATGATAAGGTAATTCTATGCACTAGTTCTAATAAGATGGAATATTTAGCTAGAATAGATAGTTTAAATCAAAAAGTAATATTATCAATAATTTCATCTAAAGAAAATTCAAATGAACTTAATTGTAATGTAACTATTGCGCAAGGATTAGTCAGAAAAGATAAAATTGAAGAGGTCGTTAGAAGAATTTGTGAACTTGGAGCTACAGGATATATAAATCTTCAAATGACAAGATGTAATATTTCATTAAAGAAAAAAGAAGATTATAAAATTACCAGATTAGAAACTATTGTTAAAGAAGCATCAGAACAATCAGAAAGAGGAAGGCTTTTAGAATTATTTGGATATAAATCATTTAAGGAATTTATTACTTTCTCTTCGGGTTATGATTATAAATTTGTCTGTTATGAAGAAGAAGGAAGAAAATCTGATGATTTAAGTAATAGTTTATATAACTATCTTAATAACTTGCAAAATAAAAATGTGATAGTTTTAGTGGGACCTGAAGGTGGCATTACTGAAAATGAAATTGTTGTTTTAAAAGAAAATGGTTATATTCCTATTGGTCTTGGTAAAAGAATATTGAGAACTGAAACAGCTCCTTTAATGGTAATGAGTATCATATCAAGTTACATTGATTATTTAGGTGCTAATTATGAAAAATAATTTTACTACCAAAAAAATTAGTTATGTTTCTTTAGGATGCAAAGTTAACCTTTATGAATCTGTTGCTATTATTAATAAATTTATTAAAAATGGATTTAATCTTGTTGATTTTGGAATTGAAAGTGATGTTACAATTATTAATACTTGTACTGTTACTCAAATGAGTGACCAAAAAAGCCGAAAAATGATAAGACAAGCTGTCAAAGCTAGCCCCAATGGGATAATTTGTGTAATGGGATGTTATTCACAACTTAATCAAGAAGAAGCTTCAAATATTGATGGAGTTGATATAGTTGTGGGGACATCAAATAGAAATTTATTATATGAATTAGCAATAAATAAAATCAATGAGAAAGATATTAATACTAAAAATGTTTTAAACTTATGTCAATCATATGATGAAATTACCACTTATGAGGATTTATCATTAGATCATTATGATAACAAAACAAGAGGTTTTGTAAAAATTCAAGATGGATGTGAAAATTTCTGTAGCTATTGCACTATTCCTTATTCTCGTGGTAAGTTTAGAAGTAGAGATAAACAAAGTGTCATAAATGAAATTAATAATTTATCTAACCATAATATGAAAGAAATAGTATTAACAGGAATTAATACTGGGGCTTATGGTAAAGATTTAAATGGTTACTCATTTTCTTCTTTATTAAAAGATATAATAAAAGAAGTTCCTAATTTAGGTAAGTTAAGAATTTCATCTATTGAAATTACTGAAATAACTGATGAGCTTATTGAAACTATAAAGAATAATATTAATCATTTTTGTAATCATTTACACATTCCTTTGCAAGGAGGTAGTGATTTTATTTTAAACAAAATGAATCGTAAATATGATACACAATATTATTTAAATCGAATCAATTATGTAAGAAAAATGCTACCAGAAATAAATATCACCGCTGATATTTTGGTTGGATTTGATGGTGAAACTGATAGTTTATTTGAAGATGCTTATAATTTTATTGAGATGATGAAATACGGGGAAACACATATATTTCCATATTCACCAAGAATAAAAACTAAAGCATATTCGGAATCTAAGAAAATAAAATTTAAAGATCGAGTTGACGGTATTACTTTAAAAAATCGAGTTAATAGATTACTAGAGTTAAATAAAAAAAATGCATTAGAATATCGACAACAATTCATTGACAAACCTTTAACAGTACTTGTAGAAAAGGTTAAAGATGGATTATGCACGGGACATACTTCAAATTATTTAGAGGTTAGATTTGAATCTAAAGATAATTTAGAAAATGATTTGGTTGAAGTAGTTATTACAAAACCTGGATATCCTATTTCTTTTGCAGAAAAAATATAAGAATATCAAATATATTTTATTTATAAGACAAGGAGGTTATTATGTTTAGTCAATACAATTTTAAAGATTATATAAATAAAGGTTTAAATAGTTTAGGCTTTACTAGTCCAACATCTATTCAAAAGCAAATAATTCCCCTTGCTTTGAATAAAACAAATGTAATTGGTAAAAGTCAAACAGGAACTGGTAAAACTCATTCATTTATTTTACCTATTTTACAAATGATTGATGAAAAACTTCAAGAAGTTCAAGCCACGATTATTGTTCCTACAAGAGAATTAGCTTTACAAATTTTTGATGATTTTAATAATATTATTAAGTTTTGTGAAGATAAAATTGATTTAAGAATGTATGTTGGGGGAACTAATAGAATAACTGAAATAGAAAGGTTAAAAAAGAGTCAACCTCAAATCGTTATAGGTACTATTGGTAAACTTAAGGATTTAGCAAATGATCAAAATGTTCTTAAAATATATACTTCAAAGCTTGTTGTCATTGATGAAGCAGATATGGTTTTAGAGATGAGTGAACTTGATGATATAGATTATATATTTTCACGTTTTCAAAACTCTCAATATATGTCATTTTCAGCAACATTAAATAATGAATTAGTAACGTTTATTAATAAGTATATTAGTAATAATGAATATATTGATTTGGTTGGTAAATCACCTGTAAAGAATTCCATTGAGCACTGTTTTTTAGTAGTTAAAAACAAGAAAGATATGGAGAAAGAAAAGCAAGAAACTCTTTTAGAATTATTATCAATTATTAACCCCTATTTAGCTTTAATATTTGCTAATACAGTTCAAAAAGTTAATGAACTTTCTACTTTTCTATCAGAAAATGGCTATAAAGTTGGAAAATTAACTGGTGAATTGGAACCAAGAGAAAGAAAACAAGTTATTAAAAGAATAAAAGATGGAATATATCAATATGTTGTATGCTCAGATATTGCAAGTAGAGGTATGGATATTGAAGGTGTAAGTCATATTATTAATTATGAATTACCAAAAGACATTGAATATTATATACATAGAATAGGTCGAACTGCTCGTTTTGAAAGTACAGGAATGGCTATATCATTTTATGATTATGATACTATGTCTTATCTAGAGGCTTTAAAAAAGAAAAAGATTGATCATAAATTTATTATTATGAAAGACGGAGAATTAGTTGAAACTAAAACTACAATAACTCCTCAAAAGAAAGACAAAGATTACGAATTAGCTATACATGCTAAACATCCATTAAATAAAAAAGTAAAACCTGGATATCGCAAAAAACGAAAAGAAATTATTAAAAAGGAAATTAAACAAATAAAACGTAAAAAAATAAATGAAATTTATAAAGTATTAAATAAGAAAACTAATAAAGATTAAAAATATAATATTTGTATAAGATATTGAATAACAGGAGTTAATTATGTGTAAAAATATGGAAAACATCTTGATAGGTTGTCATGTATCTAATAGTGGCAAAGAGATGTTACTAGGTAGTGTTAAAGAGGCATTGAGTTATAATGCTAATGCTTTTATGGTCTATTTAGGCCCCCCTCAATCAACCAATCGTAAGGAAGCTCACTTATTAAAATCTGAAGAAATGAGAGACTGTTTGATAGAGAATAATATAGATATTAATAATGTTATTATTCATGCTCCATATATTATGAATCTTGCTCAAGGAAATGATGATAAAAGAAGATTTGCTATAGATTTTTTATCAAATGAAATGAAAACAATGGCTTCTGTTGGGGCAAAATACATTGTTGTTCATCCTGGAGCTCATATGCAACTAGGTGTAGAAGAAGGTTTAAGATTAATTGCAGAATCATTAAAAGAAGTTCTTGAAAATACCGCTTTTGATGACACTTATATTGCTTTAGAGACAATGAGTGGAAAAGGAAGTGAATGCGGATCGAATTTTAAAGAAATCAAACAAATCATGGATTATTTAGATAATAATCCTAGAGTTGTGGTGTGTTTAGATACATGTCATATTCATGATGCTGGTTATGATATTATTAATAATTATGAGTCTGTTATGCAAGAATTTGATGAAATCATTGGTTTAGAAAAGATTAAAGTTTTACATGTAAATGATTCCAAAAACATATGTGCATCTCATAAAGATCGACATGAAAATTTTGGTTATGGAAAAATAGGATATCAAACATTAATGAAGTTCATTACAGATGATAGATTTAAAAATATACCAAAAATTCTTGAAACTCCATATGTTAATGATGGTAATGATTCTTTTCCACCATATAAATTTGAAATAGAAATGATTAGAAGTGGAAAGTTTGATGATGATTTAATAAATCATATAGTTAATTATTATAAGAAATAATATATCTAAAGTTATAAAATTTTAAAATTAGTTTTATAACTTTTTTATTTTGATATATTTTACTAATTTTTATTAAAAAATACTTTATTTTTTAAAAATTATATTATATAATACTTATTCAAGAAAGGAGGATATAATATGTATTCAAAAGATTTAGAAATGGCTATTAAAATAGCAGAAATGGTTAACAAGAATCATGGTACTACATTTTATGTAGGGGGATATGTTAGAGATCTTATTATGGGTGTTGAAAATAAAGACATTGATATTGAAATACATGGAATTACTCCTAAAATGCTAGAAGAAATATTGGATAGTTTAGGCAAAAGAATGCAATTTGGTTCCAGTTTTGGAA
The DNA here is from genome assembly GCA_045577945.1 of Bacilli bacterium. Taxonomy (GTDB): domain Bacteria; phylum Bacillota_I; class Bacilli_A; order ML615J-28; family CAG-698; genus CAG-698. The sequence continues at coordinate 12,845 of JAZNJG010000001.1, forward strand.
TCTACAACTTAAAGGGATACGGAATTGATATAGCAATGCCTAGAAAAGAAAAAAATATTGGTGTTGGTCACAAAGATTTTGATATAGATGTCGACCCTTTTATTGGCACATATAATGCTGCTAAAAGAAGAGATTTTACTATTAATTCTCTTATGAAGAATGTTCTTACTGGTGAAATTATTGATCATTTTGGAGGATTAAACGATATTAAAAGTAAAACAATTAGACATATTGACAAAGATACATTTATAGAAGATCCCCTAAGAGTACTTAGAGGTTGTCAATTTGCATCTCGTTTTGGTTTTGATATTTGTCCTGAAACTATTAATTTATGTAAGGAAATGTCTTTAGAAAATTTATCTAGAGAAAGAATAATGGGAGAACTTGAGAAAGCTTTATTAAAAAGCCCTAAACCATCTGTTTTTTTTGAACTACTAAGGAAAATGAATCATTTACATTTTTGGTTTCCTGAGTTAGAAGATTTAATAGGAATTGAACAAAATCCTAAACATCATGCAGAAGGAGATGTTTGGGTTCATACGATGATGGTTCTTGATCAAGGAGTAAAATATGTAAATGATTTAAATAATAAATTAGGATTTATGATTTCTTGTCTTACTCATGATTTTGGCAAAGTAATATGTACAGAAATTGTAAAAGGGGAAATACATTCCTATAATCATGAAACTTTAGGATTACCTATAGTTGAGAGGTTTTTGAAAAGACTAACTAATGAAAAAAATCTTATTAATTTTGTTTTGAATCAAACAGAATTTCATATGAAACCTAATACTTTAGCCGCAAATAATTCATCTATTAAATCAACAAATAAAATGTTTGATCAAGCAATAGAACCAGAAGCTTTAATTGCAATTGCAATTTGTGATGGCTTAGGTAAAATCGCTCCAAGAGAATATATTTCATACGATAAATTCTTTGAAGAAAGATTAAATATTTTTAAAGAATATATGTCTAGGCCTTATGTTACAGGAACAGATTTAATAAATGCTGGTGTTAAACCTAATGATAAGTTTAGTGAATATTTAGCTTATGCACATAAATTAAGATTAGCAGGTGTCTTAAAAGAAAATGCTTTAAAACAAATATTAGCTTTTATACGCCAAAAATAATTTATAAAGATTAAATGGAGAAAATATAAAAAAAATAATCAATAATAAATTATTAAGTGTTCTATTGATAGTATTTATATATATTATTGCCTTAGTTGGTGGAATGTTTGTATATAAATATTTTATGGACTTAGATTTTTGGTTAAAACTATTGATTGCAGATATTGCAAGTACAATTATAGTTTTTATTTTTTCTATATTATTAAAAAATGCTTCTGTTTATGATCCTTATTGGAGCGTTCAACCATTTGTGATTGTCTTAGCAGTAATGATCAATTATCCAATTAATTTACCAATCATTTTAATGTTTTCTGTAATAACATTATGGGCGTTTAGATTAACAATAAATTGGTTATATACATTCTATAATTTGAATTATGAAGATTGGCGCTATAAATTGCTAAAAGATAAGACTAAATATTTTTATCCAATAATCAACTTTATTGGCATTCATATGGTACCTACCCTTGTAGTATATTTATGTACGTTGCCTGCTTGCTATTTAATAATTAATAACTCTAGTTTTAATGTCTTTACCATTTTAGGATTTGTTATATCTATGCTAGCAATATTATTAGAGTTTTTTGCAGATATGCAAATGCACAGATATAAAAAGAATAAAAAATTGAATAAAGTAGATTCTATTTTTATAAGAGATGGACTTTGGAAATATTCTAGGCATCCTAATTATTTAGGAGAAATCCTAATGTGGTATGGAATTGCTTTCATATCATTATCAAGTATTAATGATTATTTATTCTTTACAGGTGCTATTTGTAATACATTTTTATTTATATGTGTTAGTATTCCGATGGCTGAGAAAAAACAATCTAAAAAAGAAGTTTTTTGTGAATATAAAAATGCTACTAGGTATTTATTGCCTTTTAAGAAATAATTTAATGAGAACAATGTGTAGATAAGCATCATTGTTCTTTTTTAATATTAAAAAATCACTTTTCAATGAATGAAAAGTGATAATATCTATTTTTATATAAAATCATTAAATAGTCTTAGTCCATATATCCGTTTACAGGATTCCAACGGGATTTTGGATCAGTTGGTTTAAATAATAAGAATATTGTAATCAAGAAGCAAATAATTGCTATTACGAATAATAAAATTACAACAGTTTCTTTTTCCACAAATGCTCTGAACATGAAACATATTATCCCTAGACCTAATATAGAAGAATATGCTCCAGATTTATTAGTATCATGAAATCTTCTGGCAGTTAAGGTCATAAAAGGAATAAATGTTATTATTAATGTCGTTGTAGAAGCGGAATAAAAACCAAATATATTTAATAATGCAATAATCACTACTAGTGTGCAAAAAATTACAAAGAATTCTTTAAATGAAGCAACTCCTTTTGCATTAAAAGTATTAACAAAGAATTCTTTATAACACTCAATAAATGAAATGTTTCTATAAGGATCAGTCGGAATATTATGCTTTAATTGTTTTCCACATCCATCACAATAATATGTATCATCTGTATTATATTTTCCGCATTTATCGCAATACATTATAGTCTCCTTTATTTAATCTCTTTATACAATTCAACGTGAGGAACACCTTCATCATCTGATGAAACTCCTGTTAATTGATACCCATTTTTTTGATAGAATTCTTTTGCTTGAACCTGACCAGATATATATATTGTTCCTTTAACAGTTGATTCTAATAATAACAATATATATGAACCTAAATCTTTCTTGCGATATTCTTTCCTTACACATAGTCTCCCAATATGATAGGCATTTTCAGTTTGATAGATTCTACCAGTAGCAATGATTAAATCATTATGATAAATTGTGGCATATTTTGCAAAACTATCAATTTCATCAAATTCATTTTTAAAACCTTGTTCCTTAATAAAGACAATTTCTCTGATTTCTTTAATATCGTCATTAATTGTATCTTTTATTTCATAGCGAAATTCATTAGCTAATAGATAAATCTCCATTTTCAGCCACTTTATTATTTCATTATAATATAGTTTTTTTACAAGCTTTCCGTGTTTGAATAAAATAGCACAGTCTTTACCACCTGCTATTCCTAGATCAGCATCTTTGGCTTCTCCAGGACCATTTACAACACATCCCATAACTGCAACTTTAAAATCACCATTAAAATTATTTAAATATGTATTAATTTCATTGGCAATTGGCATCATATTGTATTCACATCTTCCACAAGTTGGACAAGAAATTAATCTAGGTTTAGGATACATTCCTAATGATGACAAAATCTCAATCCCACAAATTACTTCTCTAACAGGATCTGTAGTAAGAGAAACTCTAATTGTATCACCTATTCCGCTTAAAAGAAGATGGCCTAATGCTATGCTAGATTTTACTGTTCCTTCATATTCTAGGCCTGCTTCAGTTATACCTAAATGTAAAGGATAAGAACATTTATCTGCTAAAAGTTTATAAGCTTCAATAGTTTTTAATACACTGGATGATTTTAATGATATAACGATATTATAGAACTCTAATTCTTCTAAAATCTTAATATTTTCAAAAGCACTTTCAACAAGAGCTTCAGCAGTGTTGCCATATTTAGCAAAGATATCTTTATTGATTGATCCGCTATTGATACCAATTCTAATAGGGATATTTTTTTCTTTACATTTATCAACTATTAATTTAATTTGCTCCTTATCAGTAATATTGCCAGGATTTAATCTAAGTTTAGATATACCATTTTCGATTGCTTCTAAAGCAATTCGATAATCAAAATGAATGTCTGCCACAATAGGAACGGAAACAGAAGAAGTAATTTCCTTTAATGCTTTTGCATCATCTATATCAAGGCAAGCTACTCTAACAATATCACAACCTTTAGAAAATAGCTCATTAATCTGAGCTATTGTTTCTTTTATATTACTAGTTTTAGTGTTAGTCATGCTTTGAATAGCAATTGGATTATTTCCACCAATTGTAACATTTCCTATAGTTATTTTTTTAGATAATCTTGGCTTAACATTATTAGGAGAGTGTTTCTTAAGAATGTTATTTACCATATTTTCTTCCTATATTTTTTAATATTTTTATTACATTATACTGTTATATAATAGTATTTATTCTGAATCAACAGCTTTTGATACAGTTTTTTTTACAACCTTTTTAGTTGTAGCAGCAGGTTTATCAACAACCTTTTTTCTTTTTTTCTTCTTTCTTTGAGGACTTCTAATATGTTGTTCACGAAGAATATTATAAATAGTACTACGAGAAAGATTATAACCTCTAGCATTCATTTCTTTTGCAAAGTCAGTAAAATTAGTATGTCTAAATTCTACACGATAGATATGAGCAATTTCTTTTCTCAAATCTAAATTATATGTGTTTACAGGTTTATGATATCTGTTCTTATGAATAACTCCATCTTCACCTTCATTTAAAACTTGTCTTTTAAGATTACGGACTTGTCTAGTTGTTAATTTAAGTAGTTTTGCAGCTTTAGGTCCATTGATTTCTCCTGCGATTAAGCGATTAATTACACGAAGTTTTTTCTTTTCAATTCGTTTAAGTTTTAATTTTTTAGTCTCAGAGTTATTTGCAACAACAGACTCATTTTTAGGTTGTGTTTCCATTGTTAATCTCCTTTAATCTTATTATTTAAAATTTTCCTAGTATATTATACTAAAAATATAGGAAAAAATCAAGGTAAAAATTAATTTACTTAATTATATATTATTAACAAGTTTCTACCATTTTGATTATAAATAATGTAAAAAAATAAGAATTTTAAAATATGTCTTGCTTTTTTGAATAAAATATAGTATACTATGTTAGTAATATTTTCAGGAGGAAAAGTTATGCGCTTAACATTTTTGATGAGATGTACTGTTTGTAACTCAGAAAATTATTTAACTGAAAAAAATAAGAAAAATGATCCAGATAGAATCGAAATCATGAAATTCTGTCCTAAATGTAGAAAACAAACATTACACAAAGAGAAAACAAAAAAATAGGATTTATATCCAAAAAAATAGTGCCATATTGGTACTCTTTTTTTTTATTTTTCGACATCTCAATATTATATAATATTATCAAATTTATTATAACTGGTGATAATTATGGCAAAAGATAAGAAAAGAAATCTTGATGAAAAAGAGAAAAATATGACAATGTTTTATTATGAGATAATTGGGTCAATTATTATATTACTTACTGTTACATCATTAGGTAAACTTGGAAAGGTTGGAGTTATTTTCACAACTATATTTAAAGTATTATTCGGTGATTGGTATTGGTCAATTATATTATTAGTACTATTTATAGGATTATACTTATTATTTATTCATGAAAAGTTTAATTATAAAAATACTAAGTTTATTTCCATTATTTTTTTATTAATAACAATTTTATTATTATCTCATTTTTCTATTCATAAATATATTATTGAAAGCGAAGATAATTACATATCGAGTACAATAGATATATATAAATCATTTATTAATACAAAAGTTGCATCAAGTTTAGGAGGGGGAATAATGGGTGCAATACTTTTTTATTTGATTTATTATTTACTAGGTAATATTGGTGTAATTATATTTGCTTTAGTATTATTTTTACTTTCTATATCTTTATTTTTTAATTTATCATTAATTGATATATTTAAAATATTTTTGAAAGGAGGAAAGAGTGTAAGAGTTAAATTATCAAATTTTAATAAGTTTTTTAAATATGAAATTGGAACAAATAAAATATCAAAGAAAAAGTATATAACCTTAAAAGAATTATCATATATTGATAATGAACTTAATGAAAAGAAAAAAGAAGA
>JAZNJG010000002.1:0-17674 GCA_045577945.1 Bacilli bacterium
TGCATTGATAACGATGTTGGCATTAAGACTGTATTTAATAAAGTTTCAGTAAAATTTAAAACATTTTCGGTAGTTGAACCTAAGATACCTATCCATTCTGGATAATGACCACTGTTGTCTTTATACATGATTGGATTATTAAAGCAATAACAATATAAATTCAATCCATTGATGCTTTCAGGATTCAAATATTCTACATCATCAGGACTTATAAATCTACATAATTCGGGTGAATAATACCTTGAGGATAACCAGAATAACGAAGTTTCGACGGGGCTCTCACGAGTATCCTCAAACAATTATCTTACTTCTTTTTTATTTTAGTAATTTCATTATACCATAATTTATTAACATAGTCCACCATTACAACCAGTTAAAATAATATTAACTAACATTTTCTCTATTAATTTAACTATTGATTCCTTTTCCACATCTTCAATAAAAAAATATGTTATTTCTTTACTTTCTGAATAATATTCAATTTTAACTTCTTTTCTACCTATAATCTTATCCTCTCTTTCATTTATTTGGTTAAAAGCGAAACTGGGATACCCAGGTTTCGCTCTTATCCACTAAATGTAAGAAAGGATGAAACTGAGATAATTCAGCTCCACCCTTAATGTTAAAAGTGATGTTTGTTTTCATTAATTATTTTACTATTAACTTAATTTCATTTTCATTAGAAATTTTCTTAATATCTTTGAAATCCATATATCCAAGTAATTCATCTTGGATATTTTTTTTGTATACAACTATAGCGCTTTTAGGTAATATATAGTTAAATAATGCAAACCAACCTGTAATAGATGTTATGCGATAGTATATAATATAATCAATTTCACTAAACTTAATTAATCCTGTATATATTAATTTTCCAGATTTGTATATACTAATTTCAAGTCCCATTTCTGTAACTTTCAACAATTTATTTTTTTTATTAAAAATATTGAAACATATAAAAATAATAAATGGATAAACTAATAAAACTACTATTGTAATAATCAGTATAGTTATATCAAAATTGATTATTAAGCAAATTATCAAAGAAATAATACAAGGCAAAAGCACAATTGACCATAATATAACCATTGGTTTTAACCCTTTTTTTTCTAAATCAATCATTAATAAATCTCCTGTAATTTTTTCTTTAAAAGTGATAAAGTGTATTTAAGTAAATAAAATCCTGAAAGTCCCATAAACATTTGATTCAATGCAAAATTTTCAAAACTAAATTTTCCAGGTACATTTATACCAATTAGTCCACCAATAACCGATCCAGCAAAAGTCGTCATTCCACTTAACATATTGGCGCCAGCCTCAATGAACATATCTGATAATTCAAATGTTTCGCTATCACTTATTAGTGTTCTAGCAGTATATCCTAAAGCACCAGTTGCAAATGCACCTACTGCACCAATACCTAAAGCAGCTAAACCACTTATTTTAGCTCCACCAACAGCTACTCCTCCAACTATTTTGGCTCCTACAATCAAAGAAGTTTTAGAAGCTATCGCTGCACCTAATCCAGCTCCCAATACAGAGCACAAGCCAATACCTGCCCCAGCAATTCCGCCTCAGACAAAATTATCTAAATATGATAAAAATGATACATCTCCATCAAATAATTTACCATTTTCTAAATCTTTCGCGATACTAGCACCTAATCCAAGCCCAGCACCAATTGCAGCTCCAATACCAATTGCTGTCCAAATCACCGCTGTAGTAATTACAAAGTGACCTGTAGGATCGATGTTATTAATCGGATCGTTCAAGCAGTAGCAGTATAAGTTTAATCCATTAATACTTTCTGGATCTAAATATTCAATATCATCTGGACTGATGAATCTACATAATTCGGGTGAATAATACCTTGAGGATAACCAAAACCATCCCGTTTCGACGAGTCCCTCACAAGTATCCTCAAACAATTTTCTTACTTCTTTTTTATTTTAGTAACTTCATTATACCATAATTTATTAATATAGTACACAATTATAACCAGTTAAAATAATATTAACTAACATTTTTTCTATTAATTTAACTATTGATTCCTCTTCCACTTTTTCAATAACAAAATATGTTATTTTAGAACTATCTTCTTTATAAATTGTTTCAACTTCTTTTTTACCTATAATCTTTTCCTCTCTTTCTTTTATTTTGTTAAAAGCGAAACTGGGATACCCAGGTTTCGCTCTTGTCCACTAAATGTAAGAAAGGATGAAACTGAGATAATTCAGCTTCACCCTTAATGTTAAAAGTGATGTTTGTTTTATTTTTTAAATATTAAAATCATATAAATTATTTAAACCCATTTTTTCTAATCTCATACACATTTTTTTTATAGCAAGTCTATATTTAAATTTTTTTGTTAAGATTGATTTATTATTTTTTATGAGTGCGTAACTCCTTGCCTTGCCATTATTAAATATAATGTTTAATTTTAAATTAGAAATTTTATTTATTTCAATAGATTTTCTCATTCTTTTATAATTTTTTTTTGCAAAATTCACCTGTATTACTGACATAAAATATTCATACAAGCAGTATGCTTTATTATGCCATCCACATAAATCAAAAAATAATTCTATATCATTAATCTTAATTTTAAATTTTCCTGTATCATTCTCATAAGCCGTAATTATACTATTTTTGCATATATCATTTATACTAATTTGAAACTCATTAAGTTTATTGTTAGGAACTCCATATAAAATACTTTTATAACATATATTAGGATATGTTTCAAAATGTAATTGAAAAATTACAGTTAGATTATCATCTAATATAAAAGCAATTAATCCAATTAATGAAGCACCAATGCATATTACAACTGCTATGTCATTTTTAAATACAAATCCAAAAACAATAGCACTTATAAAACCGCCAAACCAAAGAAATATACCCAAAATAGTTAATATTAGAGATTTATAATATGATTTTTGTTTATGTGTCATAATACCTCCTAATTATTTTTTATAATGTTAATAACCAATGAATTGAACCTATTAAATTATCTAATCTATTATAATATTTATATGTTCTATTAATCAAATCAGAAGCATGTACATTAGTTGGATCAATTCCTTTATTTAAAAATTTCTTAATTTGCTTATTAGCTTTTGTGGATAAATTACTTCTTCCTTTGTCAAAATAAGATCTTGCTAGTCTATTTTTGCCGACAGTAAGTAAACCATCTAGAGTCGTAGAAAATACACTCATAATTAATGCTTGTCCTACATTCTTCCAACTTGTAAAGGTATAAGCATTTTCAACCATTTCTCCAACAAAAGTTCCAAGCAATTGTAATCCTGTACTACCAAAAGCTCCCAAGGCACCAGAAATTGCTCCACCAGCAAAAGCACATGCATACTTAATTAAATTTTCTTCAGTGAAAGTATTGAAATCAGACCAATCAAATCCATCACTAAAATTAGTTACAACATCTACTCCATAAGCTGTTCCTGCTGCGATTGCTCCGCCGATTAAAGCAGCAAAAATTAAAGTAGTAATAGCAATATGCCCACTTGGATCGGCATACATGATCGGATTATTTTTGCAGTAGCAGTATAAATTTAATCCATTTACACTTTCAGAATCTAGATATTCTACATCATCAGGACTTATAAATCTACATAATTCGGGTGAATAATACCTTGAGGATAACCAAAATAACGAAGTCTCGACGTCATACTCTATGGTGTCCTAAATATTAAACATCTAGGTCACCTATATTTTATAATAATTACAATGAATCATCAATAAATTTGTATTTAATGATTATTCGTCTGTGTTTCTTACCATCTTCTGTTTTTGTATAATAGCTTAATTCTATGCGTTCTATTAAGGAATTAACCATATCAGATGATAATTCTACATTATCTAAGAATCTATTAAATTCATGCTTTAATTGGTCTAATCTCATTAATTTATAAGTTATATTTTCTTGCGCATTTCTTAATGATTGTAACTTTTGTTCTAATAAATCTTGTTCTTGTTTATTTCTAAGTAACAATTCTTTATAAGTTCTTTCATTAATTAAATCACTTGCATAATCTTCATATAACTTAGAAGCTATCTTAATTAATGTATTAATTCTAGATTCTGTTTTCTTAATTTCAGAAGATTTATCCTTAGATTCTTCTTTCTTTAGTTTACTAACAAATGTTTCGAATGCTTTTTCATTATGTTTAAGTTTACCTATTAGATCAAATATTTCTTTTTCAATAACTCTTTTCAAGAAATCATATTGAATAATATTTGATCTAGGACATTCATGAGGATTATTCTCATGATTTGCACATTTATAGAATGTGTCTTTTTTATTATTTCTTACTTTATGAGCAATAGCCATTCTCTTACCGCATTCACAAAATAAGATTGATTTAAATAAGTTTTCATGTTCATGATGTGCTGGATAGTGTCTTGCACTCAAAACAGTTTGTACTGTTTCAAATGTTTCTTCACTAATAATAGCTTCATGAGTGTTTTTAACTACGATATGTTCACTATCAGGAACTTTAACTCTTCTTTTTGTTTTATAGTTTTCAACTTTATATTTACCATTTTCCATATGTCCACAGTAAACCATGTCAGTTAATATCTTTCTTACAGTTACTGCTTTCCATTTATAATGGTTAGTTCCTTGTAGTTTTGCAAATCTAGTCGAACCTTTTAATGTTTTATAAGCTGCAGGATTTAGTATTCCTTTTTCTTCTAAAACTTTTGCAATAGTAGGTGCTCCTTTACCATTAACACACATATTAAATATTAATTCAATAACATGTCTTACATCTTCATCTACTATTAAATGATTTTTATTTGTAGGATCTTTTATATACCCATAAGGTGTTTGAGCAGATATAAATAATCCATTTAATGCTCTTTGTCTTTTCGCAGATTTAACTTTTCTTGATAAATCTTTAGCATACATATCATTTAAGATGTTTTTAAATGGTGCGATATCATTATTATCTATCAATGTATCTACTCCATCATTAACCGCAATATATCTTACATTGTGTAAAGGAAAGTATTGTTCTGTATAATATCCAGTTTGTAAGTAATCTCTACCAAGTCTAGATAAGTCTTTTGTTATGACTAAGTTTATCTTTCCTGATTCAATATCTGCAATTAATCTTTTAAATGCCGGTCTATCAAAATTTAATCCTGAATAACCATCATCAATATATACTTCTTTAATAGTAAAGTTATTATCGCGACAATATTTTTCTAACATCATCTTTTGTGTTTGAATACTACCTGATTCTCCTAAAGATCCATCATCTAAAGAAAGTCTACAATAAATAGCAGTCTTATACAAAATAGATTCTATCATATCATCGCCCCCCTTACCATTACAATTTTAAGCTGGGTATCCCAGTTAAAACAGGTGACGTGCAAGACTATGTGATGCAGAGTGAAGCACGTCTTATCCTGTTTACAATTTTTTAATATTTTCACATATTTTTAGCATTTTCTTACTTTTTTCATACATGTTTTTATTTATATATATTTCAGTTCCTTCAACATCAAAATCACTATATAATCTTTTTGTGTTTTCATCGCTCAAGTAAGAAAAAATATATTTATTTATTAAGTTAATTTTATTTTTACAAATTTTGGGTTTTTCAGATAAATAATCGCATAACTCATCAAAAAACGGATTAACCAATAAATTTAATATTATAGTATTTTTTTTATTAACTATTAATGGAGTCAATTGATTAATTAATGTTTCAATTAGATTATTGTTTGTATCACCTACTTTATACGTAGTATAAATTCTACCATCATAGTTATTACAATATTTAAAAGTGATTTTCGCTAATAAAGCAACATATGATGTTTCCGACATACAATCTACAAATTTAATTTCCATATTAACCTCCTATTAATTGCTTAATAATTTCAATTCCTCTTCTAATTAGTTCTGGATATTCATACATCATATAAATTGATGTAGCACTAATTGAACCCCCATAGAATAAAGTAACAGAGTTCATAGCAACTGTAGATGCCATTGTTTTTGATAATGATGCCCAAATATACTTTGTAGCAGCATACCCAAATCTATTAGTCATAAACTGAGCGACTTTACCACCAAAAGTTTGACCTAATGTAATCAGTCCTTGACTATTAGCAGCTTGACCAGCAATTATATCTCCAGATTGCCCTAATCCTGTCCAGAAAGAAGCGTTAGGCAATCCAGTGACCGAATAAGCAGCCGCCCCACCAATTGCACCACCAATCACAGCACCGCCGATTGCGCCAATTCCAAAACCTGCTTTTGTCCATGTCCAAATACTTGTTCCAAAATCATTATCATTAGCAGCATCATAAATCATACCACCAATTGCACCCACTCCTGCGCCAACAGTTCCAAGAGCTACAGCTCCTATAGCAGCACCATAAATGATACCTCCAGCAACTCCTCCAATTACTGCTCCAGCTAATCCCGCAGTTAACACTATTGCAGCCGCCGCAAATAATCCTACACCAATCCAAGCAGCAACATCATACCATTCTGGCGAATGTCCTGTAGGATCGACATACATAATCGGATTATTCATGCAATAGCAATATAAGTTAAGTCCGTTAATCGAACTTGGATCTAAATATTCAATATCATCAGGTTGGATGAATCTACATAGCTCTGGACTATAGTATCTGTGTCCCATCATGAATAGGCCAGTTTCGACTGGACTATCTTATTGCAACCCTATTTTTAATCAACCATTAGCTGTTTACAGTGTATTTAACATTTTTACCAGAATCTTTTTTCTTAATTAGCCCTTTTTTAAGTAATGATTTTATAATATTATTACATTTTGTTTTACTGCAAGATAAATATTTTTCTAAATCTTGTCTAAATATTTCTTTTTTTTCTTTTATAAAACCTAAAGTTTTTTCTTCATCAGAAGATAATGAATTAACTTTAACAAGTTGAGGCTCAAAATCATTTATTTTTATAGTTACCATCTTTCCTAAGAAAATTGTTAATTTTGTTCTATCAGGATTAAAAGTTTCTTCAATAATAGGTTTGCTATATCCAAATACATTTATTGCGCGTAATATTGTTTGTATTCCTGTGCCTGCTCTTTCACCAATTTTAATTAAACTGAAAATTTTTAAAATTGTCTCATTTCTTGGATCAGTATTTCCACCAGCAAATGCTTCTTCAACACTCATTCGCATACTACCAGGATTAGAAAATTCTATTCTATCTTTATATTTTTTAATCACAATCCCTCTTGTGCCATAATAATCAGCATTTGATAATATGTTACATAGTGCTTCCCTTATTGCCTTGTGCATTTCTGTGTCATCAACTCTTTGTGCTCCTTCTAGTTTAAATGGAACGAACAAATCTTGAATCAATTTGTTATATACTTTAAAGAAAAAATCAAATACATTTCCACTCCAATCACCAGATGAAGATTGAACTCTATCTATCCATCTTATTTCTGGTGTTTCCTCTCTGTGATCTTGATAATCTAAAAAGTAATGACTATATTCATCAGTGATTCTATATTCTTTTCCAAACATTAATAATCCTGCTCTTGTTGGATGTAATTGACCATCTCCACCTTTTTTAGCTATACCCAAATTTAAATAAAATTGTTCATCAGGCATAGTTAAAAATATGTGGCTAGGATTTGATGCTTTTAACATTTGTTTGTAACTTAAAATAGATTCTAAATTTAAATCTTCTAAAGCAAATTCTTCTAAACAAGTTTTATCATTGCTTTGATTACTTGAATCTATAATCATTAAATCAATTTCTGATTTTGTACAATGATAGTCGCCCTCATGATTTCTTCTATATGTACCACTATAAACATTGTTGTTAATATGCACTGGTTTTTCAAATCTGTTGGCTCTTTTAACTTTTATTACTAAAATAGGAAATCCATCATAGTCATCCACATAAACATCTTTATCAACTAATATATTAACACTTACCTTTTGTGTGTTATTTATCGTGTCCCAAAAACGTTTTTTTAATTCTAGAACTTCACTTTCAGTAAGTTTAGCAGATTCAAACACATTTTTCTGTGGTTCATCAATACCTAAAACAATAGTTCCACCATTTGAATTTGCAAATGCACTATAACTTTCCCAAAGAGAATTTGGCAATCCGCCCTTAGATTTCTTAAATTCAATTAAATTATTTTCTTTTAAATTTTTAATATCTTTTTCAAACATATTATCAGATCCTTTATGCATATATTATATCATTATTATTCCCACTTTTCAAGTTTTATACGTTCGAATGTGGGCGTATGTGTTCGAATGTGGGCGAATAAAGTTCGAATGTTTTATAATGTTGTATCTATGAACTTGTAATATATTTTGATAGTTCTTGGATTATCTCTATATCCAACTTCTATCCTAGATATTAACGAGTGAACTATTAGAGAATCAAGTTCTTTAAACTCTAAAAATTCATTTACTTTTTCTTTTAATAATTTGTAATTTTCTATTGTAGACTCTTCTTCTTGTTTAAGATTTTTAAGTGTTTCTATTTCACTTGTTATCTTCTTTTGTTCTTCTTGATATTCTTTAATCATTTTAGATGAAGTTTCACTATCAATGATTTCATTTAATGCATCATCATATACTTTCTTAGTTAATTGATATAATTTATCTTTTCTCATATTTAACTTACTTATCTTAGATTCAATATCAACATTAGATGATTCTTTCTTTTTTCTTTCTAATAGTTTAGTTAAGAATTCTTCTCTATTGATATTTTTAGTTAAATCTCTTAGTTCTTGTTCTACTATTGATTTAATTTGTCTATGAAGTAATGTGTTAGGTCTAGGACAATAATCTTTATTTCTCATATAAGTAGTACATTTATAAGTATGACTTACTGTACCATATTTTCTTTTTTGATAAACTAGAGCCATTCTATTACCACAATGAGCACAATAAATAATTCCTTTAAAATTTTCAACAAGTTGAAATTGTTTTCATGATTATGTACCCAAGGATGAGTACGAGATGCTATCATAGATTGTACTGCATCAAAATCACTTTGAGATATAATTGCTTCATGAGTATTTTTAACTATTAGATGTCTTTCTTTTGGTACAGGGACACATTTTTTTGTTTTATAGCATTACAAACTAGTTTGTATTATTACTTCATACTTATTAGATTCAATATGTCCTAGATATACTACATCACCAAGTATCTTTCTTACTGTTACATAAGTCCAACATTTATTCTTAAATCTATTAAACCTAATATCGCCATTAAGACGTTTATAATAACCTGGAGTATAAATTCTTTCTAAGTTAAAATAGACGCAATTTTAGGGCAACCATAACCTTCTAATGCTAATCTATAGATAAGTTTAATAATTGGTCTTATTTCTTCATCCACTATTAGATGATTATTATCTAGTGGATCTTTTTTATATCTATAAGGTACTTGAGCTGCAGTATATAATCCTTTTTGATTTCTACTTTTTTTAGCAGCTTTTACTTTTCTAGATAAGTCTTTAATACAAACAAGTTTGTTATGTACATATCATTTAAGATATTTTTAATATGGTAAAAATGAACTAGTTCATTATGATTTCATTATTATCATTAATGGTATCAATACCATCATTAATAGCAATATATCTAACTCCTACATCTTTAAAGTAATGTTCTGTATAATAACCAGTTTCAATATAGTTTCTTCCAAGTCTTGATAAGTCTTTAGTAATAACTAGATTAATCTTTCCACTTTGAATATCTTGAATCATTCTTTGAAACCCTGGTCTATTAAAGTTAAGACTTGAATATCCATCATCTACATAAACATCATAAATCTTAAACCCATGTATTTTAGCATATTCTTCTAAAATAATCTTTTGTGTTTGAATACTTCCAGATTCTCCTACACTTCCATCATCTAGTGATAGTCTACAATATAAAGCTGTGTTGTAAATTTTATTATCTTTCAATTTTTCCTCCTTTTCCAACACAAACTTGCATCATGATGATACCACAAGTTTATTTTTACATCCATCTATTTGTTTATTAATTTTTGTAAGCTGGGTATCCCAGTTACAACACTATGGCGTGACACTTGTGATGCAGAGTGATTCACGCCTTATCCTGTTTACAAAAATGGTATATTTTTACCTATTTTAAATAAAATTAGTTACTCTTTAAACTTCATAAATTTCTTATAGATTCTTATACAAAACACTCTCCTTTCTTTATTACAGACACACTTAAACTTATATGTTGTATCACTAGTTATGCTAAATTTCACCCATAGGTGAAGGGGTACAACTTTAAACTTTTTCAAAATAGTTTACAAATGTGTCTGTTGAAGACATAGCTTTGCCTTCAAAGGAATATACTAATTTTCACCCCTCATTACCACCTATTAATTAAAAATTTTTTTATTTTTTTCAAAAGAAAAAGACTTGCTTCAGTAAAAAACAAGTCTTGTGCTTAATATTTAGTTATTTAGAAAGAAACTTTTCTCTTCTCTTTTTTAATTCTTCTTTATGATTTATTAAAATTTCAAATTGATTAATTCTTTCTTCTAATTCTAAATCAGGATGTAGTTTAAATTCTCCCCAGTCCCAATCTCTAAATCCATAGGGATTATTAATATCATAAAGTAGTTCTAATGTTAGTTCTTTGCCAGTTTTGATTCTAGGCTCACCAATATAAGTAATTTTATTACCTGATTGTCTACCATTAATAAAGCATGGTTCTACTTTAATTAATCCTTCATTAGCTAATTCTTTAATTATCTTTTGAATAGTTCTATCACTTACTGCTAGTTTAGATGATAAATAATTAACTTTAATAGGAGTTCCACTATTATCAATAATATAGTTTAGAATTATTTCTTTTCGTTCACTAGGTGTAGGTTTACGATAATGATAAACAGTCGTTCTTAAAGTTTTATCATATACTTCTAAAATTACTATACCGTATTTACGATAGTTTTCTTCTTCTGATGTGTAATACATTATCAACACCTCCTAGTATAAAACTAATCAACAGATAGAAATTTATTTTGCTGTTTTTCTTATTAAAAATTCAATTACCTCTTCATCTATTGTATTTAAAGCAATAAATTTTTTATTTTTCAATAAAACAATAATGTATTCATCTACAACTTCAAAATGTCTAATATCAGAATACTCATAATTTATTGTATTATTTTCACCATGTACAGATAAGAATCTATCTTCGTTAAATATGTATTTAGCTGTTAAGTTCATATTAGGATTTTTGTTAAATAGTTTATCAACAGTTCTTTTAATTCCTTTATCACTCATTATATTTGAACCTAATATAAAAACTAAAGTCATTATATAAAAGAACACCGAAGCAAAAACAGTATGAAATGTTTCTGGTTTTGTGATTCCTAAAATCAAAGCAATAGTTGCTAAAACAAAACACATGATTGTTAGTAAAATTGTTCTTTTAGTATTATATTTATTAAAAAATTTATAATATATTTTATAACATTTGAAAAAAACTTCTTTATTATATTCTGTTACAATTTCAAACATGTTATTTATTTCCTTTCTTATAGATTACTAAATATATAATTAAACAAATTACAGCTACGCTATATAATGGAATCATAACATAACCATCAAAAATATTGTGTTCTACTATAGTGTTAATTAATGAAAATGCACTTGCTACTGCCAAGCAAAGAAAACCAATAAATCTAAATATATTTTTTATGTTCATGTTTTTTATCCTCCAAATTATTTTTTTAATTTCAAAAATATTATACCATTTCTATAGAAAATAATCTAATAATATAGATAAAATAGTCCTAATTAAAGGACTATTAATAGCAAGCTTATATAGATAATTAATATACTTAGGAAATGCTATTTCTAGCACCTCCTAAGATTCTAATTTATATTAATTTTATAATCATTCAAAATGATTAATCTTTGTAAATCACAATCATATGCAATAAATATACATTCATTTTCTCCACTTAATGGGGAAATATTATATTCATTACTTGTAATATTAAAGAATACGAAGTATTCAAAAATTTCAGATTCATATTGAATATCCAATGGTAACAAACTTTTAATTTCAGGTTTTAATTCTTTTTGCCACAATTGATTATTTCCAATTTCTTGCTCGAACATATCTTTACTTTCACTATTAATAATTTTTAAGTAACTTATATTGTATAAATCTAATTTATTTGTTGCCACTTTAATATCATCAGGAATTTCGAAATTGATTTTTTCTTCAATAATTGATACATCATTAACATCATATGAAACGGCACTATTAAAAATAAATCTATATGAACCAAAAATTATTAGTAATGGTAAGCAAATAAATGAAACAATAAAATTCTTTTTGTATTTTTGTGTGCTATTTTTAAGTTTGAATCCTATTAAAATCGATAAAATTCCTATTGGAATAAATAACAGCATCACCCAAGAATATCTTATTATCCCCGCAACGCCAAATATATTTGCTTCACCAATCATACTTGCGAGCGAAAAAGAAACTATTGGAGAAATTAAAGTTGTCCAGAATAATATATTACCTAAAACTCTTTTTTTGTTCATATTCTTTTTTCCTTTCTAATAAGCTGGTTGTAATCCTGGAACAGGACTTGGATCACCTGTTGTAACAAACTTATAAATCCAGTAAATCACTGCTACAAGGCAACCAGTATTTACACCTACAGTAAACCCATCCGTTTTTGTCAAACCATTTCCTAAATCTGTATCCCAGCCAAATGTAATAGAAGTCCCACCAATTAAATTAATGTTTGCTCCAATACTAAAATTTCCTATACTAACTTGAACTCCAATTCCTACAGTTTCTAAGTATGCCTCTACCCCTACAATATCAAATAGATTTATTCCAACACCAGCATAATATGTTGTTCCAAACCAGTTCATTTCATCAGATGTACTTCCCGCAAAAGCATATAACATTCCAGATTGTCCTTGTGTATGTGTAACATAAGAAGAAAATCCAATTCTTCCAAAAAAACTAGTAGCGATATCCGGCGAAGTATCCCAGCCAGTAGATTTTCTTAATTCATATCCAAACAAATTAAATCCACTGGATTTTGATGATAATGTTTTTGCAATTTGTTGAACTGCATTACCACTTATTTTGTTTCCAGCTAAGCCACCTGAAGAAATAGATGAAATAATAATTGAACTGCCAGAAGAAACGGGTCTTTGTTTGTAATTCACAGGATTATTCAAGCAGTAACAGTATAAATTTAAACCATTTACTGACTCTGGATCTAGGTATTCTACATCATCAGGACTTATAAATCTACATAATTCGTGTGAATAATACCTTGAGGATAACCAAAATAACGAAGTCTCGACGGGTCTCTCACGAGTATCCTCAAACAATTATCTTACTTCTTTTTCATTTTAGTAACTTCATTATACCATAATTTATTAACATAGTCCACCATTACAACCAGTTAAAATAATATTAACTAACATTTTCTCTATTAATTTAACTATTAATTCCTCCTCCACTTCTTCAATAAAAAAATATGTTATTTCTTTACTTTCTGAATAATATTCAATTTTAGCTTCTTTTTTACCTATAATCTTATCCTCTCTTTCTTTCATTGGTTAAAAGCGAAAGCTGGGTATCCCAGTTCCGCAACTGTCGAGTTGTCATAACTGGTAACATCAGTTGTGGCAACGACTTAACCTGCCTATAAAATAAGACAATATGCCACACTTTCTAAATTAATTTTAATCTACATTTGCTTGTATGTTTGCTAGTGGGTAAAATATATTTGCTTTGTGTATTACTTCGTTTTTATTAAATTTTTTCCAATTAAATCATAAACATAAACTCCTTTTACTCTAACTTTCACATATAAATTACTTGTGGATGAAAAATATCTCCACACTATATATGGAAAGTTTTTATATTTTGTACGGGTATTTTAGAAAAATAATTTAAATATTTTTTTCTTCCACAATCATTATTAATTAAATAAAAATACTCCCCACACTATATATGGAAAGTTAGGAGTAAAAAAGTTAAACGTTTTTATATGATTTGTCGAACGAAAGTCAAAATATTACAAAAAAAGATATGCCATCTTACATGACATATCTAATAATTTTTTATTATTTAATTGTTGTATCCTGCCTTAATATTAAGGTAGGATTAGAAAAATACAACATTCGTTTGCATTTTTGAAATACTTGCAGCAACTGGGATACCCAGCTTTTGCTTCTTATCAAAAAGAAAAAGCAGATATACCGATTAAAGTATACCCGCTTTTATTGCTAGATAAAGTTTTAGTTTTTTATTTTTTAATGATTTTTATATTTAAAATTTTACTTGATTTTTTTATAGTTAACTTTTAATATATTGATTTCATTAATAATATTATTTAATTTGTTTAACACTTCATCAATTACTAATTGATTTTTCTCTTTATACATCCATCCAAAATAAGACTTGTGGATAATATATCCTGACTGATCTTTTATTTTAAAAATAACATAGAATGTTCTGCCTTTATTATAAACATATTTCCACATATCTATTTCTTCTTTAGCTCCTAAAAAAAATAAGAAAACTAAATTTTTTGTTCCTTTATTTTCTTTTTTTATTTCTTGAAACGACACTTTTTCAATTTTTTCAATTGGAAAAACATGCTTTCCCATATTATCACTAACCACAACATATCTTTTTTTATAATCAATTGTTATTCCTCTTTTGGAATAAGATATAGTAGCTAGAAATAATAATAATATAATAGGTAAAATACAAAGTAAAATAAAGTTAAAATTTTTTAAACAAAAATATAAAAATAAAACAATTGAAAAACTCATTAGTATAATGCAGAAATTTCTTTTTTTATTTAAATAATCATATTTAAAATTTTTTTTCATTGTTATACCTCACTTTTTTGACATTAAATCCAAGAAAAACTCCAAAAATAATTCCAAGAATCTCCAAAATCATTTAAAAATTCATCAATTTCATCCTCTAAAAAATAATCAACTACTCCCTGAACAATAGAAATACCAATGGGAATAAAAAATGACCAACCACCGCTCAAAACTAATCCTGCAATAAACGGAATCGCATTTCTTGCAATCTCAAATGCAGAATCTGTAAACCAATGTTCATTACCATTATAAATATTTTCACCAATAGTCCAAGCTGAATCTAAAAAGAAAACAACAGTACCAAATTTATCTAGAAAATCATCAACACTTTTACTTATTTTTTTAGTATTCTTAATTACATCATCAGTAGAATTGTAAATCGATCTTTGAACTGCTCTAGCAGATTGTTTAAGTCCGCTCTTTCTAGCTATTTTTTTTGCTAAATCTATAGAAATCTTTTTAGGCTTTAATCCTTTTATAGATTGATCTAAAATAAATTTGTATAATCCTAAAGAATGGTCAACACCAGTAATTAATTTATCTATTGGAACAGGAAATTTACCAGTATAATCAACATACATAATTGGATTATTCAAGCAGTAACGGTATAAGTTCAATCCATTAACACTTTCTGGATCTAAATATTCAATATCATCAGGCGAAATCCAACGACATAACTCCGGTGAATAATAGCGTGAGGATACTAGAAAAAGATTGGTTTCGACATCATAATAATATCCTTTATATCTAAACGGGTTATTATTTAATACAAATTCTTCCTCTTCATTTAAATCTGATATTTTATTTATTATGTTGTTCCCCCATGCATCATATAGATATTCACCTATTATTTTTCCATTATGTAATACTTTACTTACATTACCTAATGAATCTTTAATTAAGGTAAAATTATAACCATCATATCTTATTTCAGATATTCCTTCCATATCATAGAAATATCTGAATTTAGTTGTTATATTGCCATTGGCATCTACCCAGTCTTCACCAATTATCTTGTTTCCATCCAAATAATAATTAACATCTATTAATGATGTAAGTCTACCTCCATTTTCTTCTATTATTCTTTTTTTATAGCGAACTCCTTGATAATTATATTCATAAATATATCTATATTCTTTACGCTCTATTAAAGGAATGTCTGGTTGTAAGATCTCATAAACATGGAGTTGATTCCTTGAATTATATGTAAACTTCTTATCTCCATAGGTAATCATATTCCCATAATTATCATATGTGATTGTATTTATTTTACCATTATCATTTACTTCTGTCAATAATCCATTATCATATGTAAAAGTTTTAATTATGTTGTTATTCTTTTTTACTTCTTTAAGCATTTTTGTATTAGAATCATAAGTATAATCTAATGTCCCAAATTCTGGATTAGTTTCTTTAGTTAATCTATTAAATGAATCATATGTATAGCTATAATTCCTTAATATTGTATCATCTTCTCTTATCTCATTTTCATGAACACCAGTAATATTTCCGTTTTCATCATAACTAGTATTTTCATAATAGAAACTTTCTACATCACTATTATTTACCTCGGTTTCATATGAAATTTTTTTTGGTAATGTAGTTCCTGATTTGTAAGTGATAGTTTTATCTATATTAACATCGATATCATTTTCTCTTTCTTCATGAACTTCTATTATTTCATAGACATTATTTTTGGTATTTATTCTTCCTAAACTATCATATCCATATGCATATTCAAAACTTCCAATTACTTTGTCTTCGTTTAATTCTTTTTCGGTATAGATACATTTATATTTCTTTTTATCATCTTCTTCAAATACACTAATATTCATTTTTTCATTATTATTGAGTGTATACTCAATATTATCATTAGAATAAATTGTTTTAGTAAGTTTATCATTAATAGTTACTTTTTCTTGGAAATTATCAATCTCATCATATGTAAATTCATATTCATCTCCAGAATATCCATCATTAATACTAGTAATTCTACTGACCAATGAAGATTTTGTTTCATCATTTTCATAACTAAAGCTTGTTGTTATTTCACCATCTTCTATTTTCGTTATTCTACCTAATTTATCATATGTACTTTGTATAGATGACTTTTTATCACCAAAATATGTTTCTAATGTTTCTAATGTTGTATCTTGAGTCTTTTGAGATTTATTTGATAAAATTAACTTTTTATCTTTATAAACTCTTTGTAATTCATTAAAACAATTATATTTGAATCCATAAATTGGGTTATTATTATCATTCATGTATTTAATATTACCTGAATTAAAATATTTCACTTCAGCATTTTTACTACTTGATTGATTATATTTATCTTTATTATTAAATATTGTTACATATTCTTTATATGGGTCATAAGTATAGGTAACTATATTGTTCCCTTTTGTAATACTATTTAATGTATTATCTTGATTATAGGTAAAAGATGTAGTTATTCCATTTTCAGTTTGTGAAATTACATTTTCTCTTAGTCTATCTTCTTCATCATCGTAGCTATATGAAACAATAATTTTTTCAGTAATTGTTTCATCTTCATTATAGATTTTAACCTGTTCTATGTTTCCATATGAATCATAGATATTTTTAGTAATAACACCTTTGTCATCTATAATAAATCTTGGTGTTCCATCTTCATTTTGTGACTGATATGTAATATATAATATTTTACTTATTGTTTGATATTTTGCATCTTCTTTTTTCTCAACAATCCATGACTGATTTCTTATTTTAAAAAAATGTTTTTCGCTT
>JAZNJG010000003.1:0-8885 GCA_045577945.1 Bacilli bacterium
TGAAATAATATTATTTGTAATGTTTCTAATTAATAATTATGCAAAGCTTGAATTTAATCCTGAATATAAATATATTTATATGGATGCTTTAGGAACATCTGGAATTATATTATTATTATTTTCTGGTTTTATATGGGTAACACAAGAAGGAACTTTCGATATTTTAATTTTCGGTACAAAAAAGTTCTTTAGATATATTTTTAACCCAAAAAGTGAAAACAATAAACAAACATATTTAGAATATGTTGAAGAACGTAGGGAAACAAAAAAACTTCCTGTTATTCCTAGTATAATAGTTTCATTAGTACCATTACTAATATATATTATATTTGTTATAATTGGTTTAGAAATTTAAGTAAAAGAAAAAGCGGTGAAACCCGCTTTTTTTATTTTTCTAATTCTTTACGATATGCAGCAATTTCATCCTTACTTCCATATACGAAATGACCAGGAACAATTTCAACCATCTTTGGTTTATCTTCGGTAAACTCTCTTAAAGATGGATTATAGTAAATTCTTTGTCTAGTCTTTTCATAATTTGGATCAGGTAAAGGAACAGCTGATAATAAAGATTTTGTATAAGGATGTAATGGATGTTTAAATAATTCATCAGTAGTTGTCATTTCAACTAATCTACCATAATACATTACACCAATACGATCACAGAAATATTTAACAACAGATAAGTTATGAGCAATAAATAGAATTGTTAAATTAAACTTATTACGAATATCATTTAATAAGTTGATAACTTGGGCTTGAATAGATACATCAAGGGCACTGATAGGTTCATCAGCAATGATAAACTCAGGGTTAACAACTAAAGCTCTAGCAATACCAATTCTTTGTCTTTGTCCTCCTGAGAATTCATGTGGATAACGAGATGCATGTTCAGGTAATAAACCTACTAGGTTTAATACTCTTTCAACTTCACTATTTATAAATTCTTTATCTTTAACACCACGAATAATTAGTCCTTCCGCAATTATTTCTCTAACTGTCATACGAGGATCCAATGAATCAATAGGATCTTGGAAAATCATTTGCATTTTTGTTAGTAATTCTAGTGAAGGATTGTTATCCTTTTTACTCTTGATAATTTCTTTTTTAAGTTCATCAATTTTTGCTCTTGATTCAGAAATGAAAGTATCTAAATCAGTTTTAGCATTCTTTAAATCATTACAAGCAGCTTGATATTCAGTTGAACTTTCATCTTGTTTTGTCATTTCTGCTTTGATTTCAGCTATATTAGCCTTATATTCATCTCTTTTTGCATCGATTGCTTTTCTTAATTCTTTAATTTTAATTTTCTTTCCTC
Source organism: Bacilli bacterium (assembly GCA_045577945.1). Classification (GTDB taxonomy): domain Bacteria; phylum Bacillota_I; class Bacilli_A; order ML615J-28; family CAG-698; genus CAG-698. Next base: position 1,319 of record JAZNJG010000003.1, read on the forward strand.
TTATACCAGAAGCAATACGAACTCCTTTAAAGTAAATATCACCATCAGTTATATTGTAAAGTTTAATAATAGTTCTACCAGATGTAGTTTTACCACATCCAGATTCACCTACCAAACCAAAAACTTCACCTTTGTAAATATCAAAACTAATATTATGAACAGCTTTCACAACAACTTTGCTTCTACCAAAGCCACTTTGAAAGTATTGACGCAAATTTTTAACTTCTAATAATTTTTCAGCTTTTTCGTAATCAATCATAATACTTAGTCTCCTTCCACAAATCTCTTATTCTTAACTGGTGATTCAATTTTTGGAGCATCTGGGTGTAATAACCATGTTGCTGCATAATGAGTATCAGTTATTTTAAAGAATGGAGGTTGTTCCTCGAAATCAATCTTCATAGCATATTTGTTACGAGCCGCAAACGCATCGCCTTTAGGAGGGAATAGCATGTTAGGAGGAGTACCAGGAATTGCATTTAATCTTCCTTTTTGTCCAATTGCAGGCATAGATTCAAGTAATGCCCAAGTATATGGATGTCTTGAATCATAGAATACTTCTTCTGATTTTCCATATTCAACTATTTTACCTGCATACATAACTGCGATTCTGTCTGCCATATTAGCAACAACACCCAAGTCATGCGTAATAAATATGATTGAAAGATTTTTTTCTTTCTTTAATCCATTAATTAATTCTAAAATTTGTGCTTGAATAGTAACGTCTAATGCAGTTGTAGGTTCATCACAAATTAAGATTTCTGGTTCCATTGCTAAAGCAATAGCAATAACGATTCTTTGTCTCATACCACCAGAGAATTGGAATGGATATTGATTATATCTTTTTTCAGGTTGAGGAATACCAACACGTGCCATCAACTCTAAAGCTTTTTTCTTTGCTTCATCCTTTGGCATTTTATTCTTTAATACTAAAGCTTCTGTAAGTTGTTTACCAATTTTCATAATTGGATTTAAACTTGATAATGGATCTTGGAAAATCATACCAATCTTTGATCCACGTAATTTATAAAAATCTTGTTCATTAGATTTTGTTAAATCTAAATCTTCATAGTAAATATGTCCACCATCAATTATTGCATTTCCAGCTAAAATTCCCATAATAGCACGGCTTGTAACTGATTTACCAGAACCAGATTCACCAACTATACAAAGTGTTTCACCACGTTTTAAATCAAAATTAACACCTCTAACAGCTCTTACTAATCCATTTGGAGTTTTAAAAGAAATTGTTAAGTCATCAACTTTTAGAATTAAGTCATCACCAAGATGTTCTCTTGGAGAAAGTTCTTTTTCTACTTTTTCAGTTTCTGATTTATTTTCAGTTTCTGGTTTATTTTCAGTATTAAAATTTTGATTATTTAATTCTTTATCTTTAACATTTTCCATATTATTCAACTCCTCTCAATGTAGGGTTAAGAGCATCACGTAAACCATTACCAAATAAGTTAAAGGCTATCATTAATAATGAAATAATGATTGCAGGGGCAATAGTTAAGTGAGGATATACTGTTACTAACGCTTGTCCTGAACTTAATAATGTACCAATAGAAGTTTCAGTTGTAACACCAATTCCTAAATAAGATACATTAGATTCAAAGAAGATAGCACTAGGAATAATTAATACACTTGATGTAACAATTGGACCTAATGAGTTAGGTAGGATATGTTTGAAGATTAATCTTCTATCTCTAGCACCTAATGTTCTAGAAGCTAGTACATATTCACGACCTTTATATCTATAGAATTGAGAACGTACTGATGAAGCAGTACCAATCCAACTTGTAAGTACTAATGAAATAGCAACTGTTATAACGCTACCACCAAAGTATAACTTCATTAATGTCATAACTACAAGCCATGGAATACCACCCAATATCTCAGTAAATCTTTCCATAATTAAATCTACCCAACCACCATAATAACCTGAAATTGAGCCCCATACAACACCAAATGATATTGTAACTATTGCTACGAATAAACCGATTATTAATGATGTTCTACTACCAGACCAAACCATTGTCCAAAGGTCTCTTCCTAAGGCATCTGTACCAAATATGTGATATTCGTTAGTATCAAAACCATCAACGATAGCAGGATCTACCAAAACATTATAGTTATTTGATACACTTGATGAACCAACGATACTTTGAATTTCAATTACAGCACCAGGTTTTTTCATTAATTCTTTTAATTCATCAACTGTAACATTTTTTAATACATAAGGTTCAGCTAAATATGCATAAATATCATATTCAATATCCACATATTCATATTCATCTCCACCAGTAGATTTAACTACATAAGGTTCGCTTTGCTTACGAATAAATCTAGTGTCATATTGCTCTCTTGAAGCAACTTTAACGCTATCATAATTTGGATCGTCTTGACTAACGATTGCAGTAGTACGAACTGAGATAGATTTATAACCGTTAAGTATTCCTAATTTCTCAACAATAGGAATTCTTGGAGAAAGATACTCCAATCGAGGATTAACAGTTAAATCTTTATATTGACTTGTTATCGGAACAAATATTGCTAGCAAAATAATAACTAATAAAATAAAGAAGGCAACAACACTAGATTTATTTCTAGAGAATCTTCTTAAAGCATCTCCGAAATATCCAATGGCTTTAGTTTCAAACTTTGTATCATGGATTGATTCATCCATTTGTACAAATTCAAATCTAGATCTATCTATATGTTTTAAATTTTCCATATTATCTTGCCCCCATTCTAATTCTTGGATCGACTATACCATAAGATAAGTCAACGATTAATGTTGCAAATAATCCAATAATAGTATAGAATGCAAGAACTGTCATAGTTAAATTATAATCTTGTTTATCAAGAGACTCTTTAAATATACCACCAACACCTGGAATACCATAAATATTTTCTAGAATCAAAGATCCACTTAAAATACTTACGAAACTACCAATAATCATTGGCATTAAAGGAACCATAGAGTTTCTTAATGCATGTCTTAAAATAGTTTGAGATTTATTTAATCCTTTTGTACGAGCTAATAAGATAAAATCAGATGTTAATACTTCAGATAATTCAGCTCTAGTGTAACGAGTTAAACCAGCTATTGAACCTAATGACAAGGCAAGAATTGGAATAACATAGTGAGTCCAATTCAATTCATCAGCTGAACCCCATTGAGATGGTAGATTAAAGTTCTTAGCACTTATCATTAGAACAGTAATAACAACAAATGATGGTACTGATATAAAGATAATTACTAATAAACTTATAATATGATCTATTGGTTTATTCTTTCTTAATGCAGCAATAATACCAAATAAAAATCCTAATGGTACAAATACAAATAATGAATAGAAATTCAATTTTAAAGTTACAGGTAACTTACTAGAAAGAACTTGGAATGATGGCACATTTGGTTGTACTTCTGTTGAAACTCCCCAGTCCCATTCAGTTACAATATTTTTTAACCATTTAACATATTGAGTTAAGATCGGTTGATTATAACCGTATTTTTCTTCATATAATTCATATACTTCAGGGTCTAGATTAGGATCTAGAGGTGGGTATCTAGGAATGTTTTTCATTAGTATATATGTTAATGATAATATCAAAAACATAGTTAAGAATACTAAAACTATACGTTTAAATAAATATTTCATTTTTTCCTCCATCCAAGAAATAAAGCCAACAAGCAAGCATGTTGGCTTTATTGTTATTTTTTTAATTTTCTAAAATAGAAATTGATTATTAAATTTTATTCCTATTTATTTTCTACCATAGATAGAATTCATATAATGCAGCTTGAGCAGCAGCATAAGCTTTAACTAAGTCGCCAAATGATTCAGCAGCTAATGCAGCAACTAATTCAGCAGTTTTAGCATCTACAGCTCCGCCTTCTTTAACAGCTGCTTCATATCCAGTCTTATAGAAATCGATATATGATTGGTAACCATTAGCGATTAATACTTCTTCTGAATATTTGTCAATGTAGTTAACTTTAACATAGTCATAATCGTCTTTTAATAAAACTTTAACGTATGCAGCATATGCAGGAACTAATTTTTCTTTTGCAAGTTTAACTAATTCAGCAACTGTAGCAGCATCATCAAGTCCTAAAATATCTTTACAAGCAGCTAATGCTTTGTCATAACCATCTTGAATACCTGTTGCATTGTTTAATGCTTCTAATGCAGCAACAACTTTTTCAGCGTCAGCAGCTAATTCTTTAGCTTCTGCAGCAGCATTAATTAATTCAGTACAAGCAGAAATCATATCGTTATATTCTTGAGCAGCAGCGTTGTCGCCATCTTTAATGAATGTCTTACCAGAAGCAGCTTGAGTTAATGCTTCAAATGACCATAACATGCCATTCCATTCGATTTCAACAACGTTAGTATCGATACCCCAAGTTAATTGTAAACTGTTAGATGGATCATCAAAGAATACATCCATATAACCAAGTGGATCTAATGAAGAACCAGAAATACCACCAATACCGATATCAAATTTACCAAGCATTTGTTTAGCATAGTAAACATCCATACCAGGGCAAGCTACATAACTAACTGTAAGTTTAACGTTAGGGAATGTAGTTTGTTCATTGAATAATGCATTCCATTTTTCAACTAGGTAAGCACCTAATTTTTCCATTGTATCGCCATCGAATAAAGCGATTTCTAATGTTAATTCAACTTCTTCAGAATCAGAAATAACACCATCATTAACTAATTGAGTTAATGCTTTAACATATAAATCTTTAGCCATTTCTCCGTTATAACCGTTTGTAGTTTCACCCATTTGGATTTCATCTTCACCAGTCATTTCTTTAACAGCTTGGCCAGCTTCAGTTTGACGATAGATAGTACCAGCAGTTCCTTGCATGATAACATATGCATCATTTACATAAGTAACTTCTGCTTGACGAGATTTGTCAACTGTAGAGCAAATTTCATCTCTATTAATAGCATAGAATAATGCTTGACGGAATTCTTTAGTTTGTAATAATGGATTAGCTTTCCAATCATCTTCAGTTAATCCGAATTTTTCTTGTAATTGTTCTTGTGTCATTGCATTTACATTAAATCTAAATACAGTTCCACCAGGAGCTTTCTTAATAGCTGGGTTGTCAATATATTCATCTAATTTTGCAGATGGAATAGAAATAGCATCTAATTTACCTTGTTCCCATAATTCGAATGCAGCATTTGAATCTTTAACGATTACAGTGCTTAATTGATCGAAGTTATAAGCATAAGGGATAGCACTATTTTGTTTCCAGTTAGGGTTTTTAGCCATACGATATTCTTTATCTTGTTCATAGTAAGTTAATAGATATGGACCAGTGTAAAGAATCATATCAGTCTTAGCAAAATCAGTCATACCAGCAACTGTTCCGTAAGAAGAAACAACTTTACCATCAGATTCAGTTAAAGTAGCTTCATAAGTTTCTTTATGAAGAGGACCTAAAATGAATGAAGCAGTATAGTAATGGAAGTCCCAAGAGTTATATTCATTTTCACATTCAAATACGAATGAATAATCATCAACTTGTTTAATACCAACTTGTGCCCAATCAGTGATTTCGCCTTTGAAGAATTCTTCAGCGTTAACTACTTTGAATGAACTATTGAAGAAGCAGTCATCAGCACGTTCATTAACTTGTTTAGGATCTAATAATTGTTGATATTTATAGATGAAATCAGCAGCAGTAATGTTAGCAACTTTTTCACCTTTGTAGTTAGAGAATACTAAGTCTTTTCTAATAGTGATTAACCATTTCTTTGATAAATAGTTTTCATCACCTTTAGTGTCGATAACTTTATATTGACCATCAACGAATTCAACAGGTTCAGCTAATTTTTCAGCCATAGAAGGATACATTTTGAATCCATCTTTGTTTTCATTGAAGTCGATTACGAATAATGCATCTAAGTTGAATGCTAAGATATCAGATTCAGCAGAGTCAGCATACATCATATCATTTAAAGTTTTTGGAGATGCAGAAGTCCATGATCTATAAGCAGGGTCAGCTTCTGTACCAGCACATGAACCAGTTGATACTGAACCATATAATGTACCAAATCCCATAGAAGGAACATATTCGCTACATAATGGAGTAACACGGTCAGCAAATAATGTATAAGAAATACTTGAATATAATGGAGCTGAATAACCAACATTTAATAACCATTTTTCAAGTGCAGCTAAGATACTAGAACGAGTTTCTAAATCAGCATATTTATAATTGAAAACAGCACCTTCAGATCCACCAGCTAAAACAGGAGCTAATGTTTTTTCTTCAAATGCAGTTACCATCATATTAACATATTTTCCACCAGTGAAGCCAATGATAAATCCAGTGAATTTAACATTTTTGCCATCTAAAGCTTTTAAAGCTTCAGCATCAACAGGGTAAGAAATACTACCAGTAACTTCAGCACCTTCTAGTGCAACATTGTAATATTTACCAGAAACAGTTAAAACACCTTCAAATGATGCATATAATGGAGTAACTTTTGCATCTTTATAAGCGTTTAATTCTTCAACTGTTAATTCTTTTGCTTCGCCTAATTCAACAGCAGCTGTTCCTTCTTTTGTATAAGTAGCATCTGTTCCAAATTGTTTTGCAGCACCATATTCAGTTGTATTACCAGCAACAGTAACAACATCACCAGCAACTACGTCAGCTTCCCAAGCTCCACCTTTATAAACTAAGATTAAGCCTGTAGCGTCTTTTACTAAGAATCCTTGTGCATATAATGCAACAACTGTACCTTTAACAGTGAAAGCACCATTTTCAGCAGCAACAACGTCAGCAATGTTAGAAACAGTTACAACAACAACGTCGCCAGATTCAAAAGTTTCAGTTCCTTTTTCACCACAAACACATGATTTATAGTATTTAGCAGGAGCTTCAGTTGTAGCAGCTTCAGCTAAGTATTTTTCTTCAGCAACTTCTTTATCGAATACATGGGCAGCTAATTCGCCAGTTTCGAAAGTTTCAGTTCCTTTTTCACCACAATCACATGATTTGTAATATTTAGCTTTTGCAGTACATGTAGCAGCTGAAGCTAAATATTGTTCTTCAACAACTTCTTTATCAAATGCATGTTCATGTCCACATGCAACTAATGTAAGAAGTCCAAATACAAATAAGAAAGTCATTAATAATTTTTTCAAATTCATACTAAAATTCTCCTTTTAAATATTAATCATTAAATGATTATATATATTATAATATGAATAGCATTAAAAGTCAATCTTTTTTTATTAAAAACGACCTTATAAAACATATAAAACGCTTACATCTTATTTTACCATAAATTTCCTACTACTAATATTATAATACTAATTATATTATTTGATAAATCATCAATATAATACATTTTAATAATATGCATAGAGTCTTATTTTTATAAGCTCTAGCGAAAATTCTTGTGATTTTGCCGTCTGTCAAAAACTCTTGTGATGTCACAAAGATTTTTGACAGCGCCTTTTTATATTTTATAAAAATTAATAATATTTATTAAAAAATCCTTTATGCTATAATTTAGTTGCC
>JAZNJG010000004.1:0-6420 GCA_045577945.1 Bacilli bacterium
TATATTCCTAATTGCAAATAGTTTGCTATTAACATCCATAATAAATATGGGATTAATAAATAAAATGATACCTTATTTATTTTATAAAATCTTAACATCATATGTACTAATATAATCAATATAGCTAATGTTATAATTGCCCCAAAAACAAAACTATGAAGATAGAAAAATACTATCGGGTAAATTATATTTAATATTAATTGCAAGTAGTACATTTTCATTGCCAGGTTTATGTCATTACCTTCTTTTTGATCAACTATATAAGCACTGATTCCCATTAATACATATAATATAGGCCAAACAATTACAAATGTAATATCTGGAAGTTCCAAAGGCTTATTAATAGTGCCAAGGAATTCTTTATAATCTGGTATAAGCATCATAATCGTAAAAACAAGCATCATTGGAACCAGCACATGAAAAAGTAAAGATTTTAATTTAATTTTTTTAAACAAGTCATTCATAAATTTATTCACCTCATAATACAGTATATTATATGTGAATAAGTTTTATGTTATTTTTTTATTTCTTAAAATATTTATATAAATTAGAATTTTTATATTTTATATTTGTGGTTATATCTTCTATTTCCAATAATAATTCATTCTTTAAAATAGATTCTATATTCATTATATCTCTATCTAATTTATCAGCATTATTTAATTCAACTTCAACAGTCTTCAAATCTATGCCTAAATTCAAATATTCATCAAATTCAAACTTATATTTATCTATCTTTAATGTATATCTATTTTTAACAATTGTGCTTTCTATAGAACTTGATAATTCTAAAAACATATTCTCATCAATGTCACATTCATATTCTTCTCTAGAAATTAATCCTTTAGATTTTAAAGTTAAAATATAATTAATTTGTTTTTCAGTTGTTATTTTCCTTACTCTAAAAACATCCATTTCACTTTGTATATTAAATAAATTATACAATTTTTGTTTTTGCTCGTCATTCAATATGCAATAGTGTTGTACTATGTTTACTTTATTATAATTTAATTCTCCAAATTCAGGGAATTTATTAATTAAATATTTAAATTCTAGTTCTACTCCCATAAATAACCTCTATTGTTAGAATTATTTTTTAATCTTCGTGATTATATGCTCGATCCCAATATTTTCAATACCTATATTATTTATTTGTAAATATAATTTTTGGATAAAATCGCCCAAACATCCAGGAATTATTCTACACTTATTTAATTCATTAATAGGCATCCAACATAAACTTTCACCATCACTTAAAGTCTCACCTAAGCAACCTAGTTCTTTTGTCCCTTTTGATTTCATTAAATAATAAAAACACAATTCATGACAATCTAATCCTTTTAATGAAAATTCATCTGTTCTAAAACAATTTTCATGAATCATTACTAATTTTTCAATTTCATAATGACTTTTTGTTTCTTCAAAAACTTCCCTAACTACTCCTTCACTTGTGTTTTCACCAATATGAACTGCTCCTCCAACTGAGTAATAATAATTTTCTTCTTTATTACCAACTAAAAGAACGCATCCATCTTCTATTATGATTGAAGCAGCTCTATGCCTAAACCAACTTTTATCTATTGTAAAATTACAATCATGCATTTTATCACCTCATATTTTTCTTCATAATTATATCATATTACTTGCAAAATAGAAAGTTTGCATTCATTCTTTAAAAGAAAATTATAAAACCAACTAGATATTTCTAGTTGGTTTAATCAATTGTTTTATTAATTATTTAATAAGCTCTATGTAAAGAATAAAGATATATAAAACTATTTTTAAAGAATACCTTTAAATATTATGGCGTTGCCGAGCGGAGTCGAACCGCTGACCTAGCGCTTAGGAGGCGCTCGCTCTATCCGTCTGAGCTACGGCAACATCTTATTTATTATATCAAATTTTCTTTATTTTGTAAACTAATGTATTATAATTAACTTTTGTTAATATAATAATAGTGGTGATTGTTTTGGATTATATTTTTGAATTAATTAGTTCTTATGGGTTATATATTATCTTTATAGTAATAGTTTTAGAATATTCTTGTTTCCCTTTTCCTAGTGAGGTAGTTTTGCCTTTAGCAGGAGCAATTGGTTATAATCATAATATTAATCCTTTTATTATGGTTCTCTTTAGCATCTTAGCAGGTCTAATAGGTTGTCTAATATGTTACATGATTGGATACTTTGGAGGGAAAACATTTATTAAACAAAACAAACACAAAAAAGAAGAATCAGAATCAATTTCGTTTTATAAAAGATATGGGAATGTGGCAATATCTGTTGGAAGAATTATTCCATTGTGTAGAACATATATATCAATTATTGCAGGGATAAATAAACATAAATTATTACCATATATCTTTTTCTCTATCATTGGTATAAGTGTTTGGAATACTTGTCTAATTCTTTTAGGTTATTTATTCTATGATAACATTGAGATAATAGCATTATTTTATAACAAATATAAGTTTATTATTTTAACATTAGTATTATTTATTATTGGTATTACTTTATTTCGAAAAATTAAAATATATCGAAAAAGTAATACAAAAGCATAAACATTTTGTATAAATTTATAACTTCACAGTTTGTGAAGTTCCATTGTAAATCTTTTATCTTACTATTATAATTAGTTATAGTGAGGTAAGCGTTATGGTTAATTTAAGAATTGTTCGTTTAGCAAATGGCTTAACCCAAGAAGATGTAGCAAGAGAAATTGGCGTAAAGAGTAATGCTTTGTGTCAATGGGAATTAGGTCAAAGAGAACCTGATTTTGTATCTTTAGTTAAATTAGCTGACTTTTTTGGTGTTACTGTTGATTATCTGTTAGATAGAGAAAAACCTATTAATTCAGACAATAGATTGTTTCCTATAATTCGAAAAGTTTCTAAAATTGATAATAGTTTACTAACTGAATTGGATACTTTTATCGATGCCCTTCTTAAAAAACAAGCAAATAAATAATGAGAATTACTAACTTATGTATTGATAGTAATTCTCATTTTATTTTTTTATTTAGTCAATTAAATATTTAAGATCATTAATAGTTATACTATTATAGTTTTCTTCATCACTTAGTATTATCTTGTCAGCAACTTCTTTTTTTATACGCTGTAATTCGATAACCTTTTGTTCAATAGAATTTTCACAGATAACTTTAATAACTTGAACTGATCTCTTTTGGCCTATCCTATGAGCTCTATCGGTTGCTTGGTTTTCTACAGCATAATTCCACCAAGGATCTAAGTGAATTACAATATCTGCTCCAACTAGGTTTAAACCTGTTCCTCCAGCTTTTAGCGAAACCAAGAATACATTTGTATCATTATTTTCATCATTAAACTCATTTGCCATTCTTATTCTATCTTCAGCATCTGTTTTACCAGTTAATTCAAACCACTTATATCCTTTTTCCTTAAACCTTTTTTTAAATAATTCAAAAGATGTTGTAAACTGACTAAAGATAATAACTTTGTGTCCTGTAGAAAAATAATCATTTAACAATTCCATTACCAAATCTATTTTAGCAGACGAACCAGTATAGTCATCAATAAATAGTCTAGGATCAACACATAATTGTCTTAGTCTTGTAAGGCATGATAGAACTTGAATTTTATTATTGTTAGGATTTAATAATATTTCTCTAGTTCTTAATAATTGAGCATCATATAGTTTCCTTTGATCTTTTTCCATTGTGGCAATTTGAATCGTCTCAACTTTTTCAGGTAAATCTTTTAGCACTTCTTTCTTTGTTCTTCTAAGAACAAATGGTGCTATCTTCTTAGTAAGTTTTTGAACTATTTCTTCACTTGTCCCCTCAACTACAGCTTTCTCATATTTTGTCTTAAATACATTATAAGTTCCTAAATAATCAGGCATTAAGAAATCAAATATACTCCATAAGTCTACAACAGTGTTTTCAATTGGTGTACCAGTTAACACAAATCTATTTTTAGAATTAATTAACTTAACAGATTTTGCCTTCATTGTTGAGTGATTTTTTATACTTTGTGCTTCATCTAAAATCATATATTCAAATTTCACATCATTATATAGTTCAACGTCATTACGTAAACTATCATAACTAGAAATATATATTACTTTTTTATTATTATCTATGTTCTTGATAATATCTGCTCTTTCAGGGATTGAGCCAATAACATTGACAACTTCAAGAGGTTTATCCTTAGCCCAAATCATAAATTCATTTTTCCAATTATAACATAAACTTTTTGGACAAACTATAAGACTTGGAGCTTCTGTTTCGTCATCTAGTAATACTGAAATAACCTCTAACGTTTTTCCTAATCCCATATCATCAGCTAGCACTCCACAAAAACCATATTTAACTAAAACTTTCATCCATTTGAACGCATCTATTTGATATGGTCTCATAACTTCATTTAGTGATTTTGGGATTTTATAATCTAATTCTTTAAAATTTGTTATTTCATCAACTAATTGCCTCAAAGATTTATCTAATTTATAATTTACTACTTCCAACTCTTTATTAGCTAATTTTAATGTTTGATATAATGGAATAGTTTGTACATCATTTAGTCTTGAAATATCAAGTTTAAATTCATCTACAGTATTGAGTAATCTTTCTGCCTCTTCAGTGCTTACCTCAAGAATTGTATTTTTATTTAACTTCACAAATCTAGTTTTCTTTCGTAAACTTCTAATTATAGTTTCCAATTCTTCATTACTGAATTCACTATTTTCAAAACATATATCTAACATACCAGTATTGTAAGATAAATGTGTAGTTGTACTACCCATACTTCTTACTTGTGTTCTCTTAATACTTTCTGATAAATAAATTTCGCTTACCTTATGAAGCTCTGATAAATCATATTTTAAAAATTCCGCTATCTTAGTTTGATCATCAATTAATCCTTCATTAAATCCTAATAGTTCTATTATATTATTGTATCGAATCAATTTATATGAAACTGTAGCCATTTCATTAACATCTACTTCTTCATCATCTCTAAAATACTTTGTTTCTAGTATCAATCCAACATCAGTCATATCGAAATAAGATTTAATTGTATATTCGATTTTTTTAAACTCATTAACTATACTATCATCTATTTTGATATGTTCAAAAAATCGTGGATATAGTTCGTTTTCAAATATTTCTTTTATATATTTAAATGAAAAATCTTTTTCCTTTTCAATAAATTTTACTAATTCTGCTACTGAAGATTCAAGTTTTTTAACTTTATATACGTTATAGTTATCCACTAAATATCCTAAGCGATATCCTTGAATATAATGTTCACCATTTTTTATTTTCATTAAATAGTCTTTATCTAAATATATTTCAACATTTCTTTCTTCTTCGCTTATATAATATTTATAATATCCACTATTTCCAAAACTAATGTTTACATAGTTTTTTTCTAATATTGAAAATAATGATTCTAGTTTTGGGGCATCTAAAACGATAGTTTTATTATATTCACCTTTAGGAATAGAAGCTAAGTACATAACAATTTTTTGAGATAATTCATCGAAATTTTCAATTATATGATTGAACGAAAAGTTCTTACCATATGATACTACTTCTTTATTATTTATGCTATTCAAAAAGTCATTTATGTTTTGAACAACATACATTTTATCTTCTCCAACCTTTACACTTAACTCAACTGAATCTTTGATATTTATGAAACATTCCATTTTAATCTTTTTTATTTGAGGTATTACTTCACTTCTTTTAATACTCTCTATTAATTCTCTAGATTTATTCTTCTGTGCCCTAATTAGAAGTTCAATCTCTTTTTTCTTAATAGCCTGCTCCTTTTTTTCAAAAGCTAAATTAATTTCATCTATATCCAATTCTTTGCTATTATTAATAATTAATTTAGAAAACGCTAAAAAATGTTTACATAAATAATATGTTCCTTGTGTCCCACAATACATACAACTAAAATCAACAATATTATCTTCTTCATCCACCGCAAATATTGCAACTGGTTTAAGATATAAAGAACCTTTTAAAAATATATCATAAGCAAGTAATCTTTTGCCATTTAAAAGCATCGGTCTAATTTCATAATAGAAAAAATCTTTAATTCCTCTATCATACAATTTATTTGCTTCTATCTCAATATTTTGTCTGACTAAATGTATTGGTATTTTCCCTTGTCTTAATTCGTACATTAATTTCTCCTATTCTGTTTTCTTTTTCTTATTTCTTATCCTATTATTATTTTATAGTTTTATACTATTAAGCCTTCTAGATATCTTTTTATTCTTGCTTCAGTATAATAATCAAATTTAACAGCATTTAATATGTATTTCAAAAAATTAAACAAATAAAATTCTCCGAAATCCACTAATTTAAAATCATTAAAGTATTTTGAAAATTCGTTATAATCTACTTTATTAATCATCATTTTTTCTAATT
>JAZNJG010000005.1:0-11194 GCA_045577945.1 Bacilli bacterium
AATTCCCTCATTGTAAAAATTAAAAAAGATATATTATAAGATTTTTAATCTATAATATATTTTTTATAGCAATTTTTATAACTTATATCTACTTTTATTTTATCATACTTAAAAAAACAAATCAAGAAAATAATCGGATAAATATATTTGTCTAATACTATGGCAATAAAATGTTTACTAGACTAAATATTTTATTCTCATCTTTTACTTCATTAAGTAAGTATAATCCGAAAGCTACGTCAAAATTTGAATGTCCAAGTACTCTAAATAGTTTAGCAAGAAAATCTATTAAATCTATTTGATTAGAAATTTCATCACTTAAACAAATTGTTGTGAACAATACAAAGTATATTGTTGATAATAGTGATAAATAGTTTTTATCACCAAGTATGTTTCCATCATTAATTTTAAAATCTTTAAAATGCATATGGTTAACTACCATTTTCTCAAGTTTCACATCAAAATCTAAAAACTTCTTATAAAAATCTTTTTTCATCTTTTCGAAAGACACATTAGAAGTTTTAATTTTTTCATATAGATTATTAATAAAAGGGGTTTGATAGTATTTTAGAAATTCTAGATATACTTTTGATAATTCATCGTAATTTATATCTTCTTTCTGACCAATTTTATAGATAGTAATTGCTCTGGGATCCTGATTTGAAATGACCCTTAAATCTCCGATTCTTTCTATAATGGTTTTAGTTCTATTTTGCATAATATCAATATAAGTCATTATAGATAGCGTATTTTCATCCTCATGATACAAAACACAATTATTATCATCAAACAATAATTCTAATACTTTTTCGCAACTATTAGATACAGATTTACCTTTATTTAGTGTTTCACATCTAGGATATTCTCGGCAAACACTTGCAATACTTTTTTCACCAAAATATTTATGAATTTCACATAGTCCATCTTCGCCATGAAAAACGCAATCTCCAAAATAGTTTTTCTTAATCATTGCAAATCTTTCCTTCGAAGGGTGGTCAACTGATATGAAAGCATTTATCAGTTTAGATTTTATTTCTTTTACCTTTTCTAAATCATCTAAACAAATCTTATTTTTTGTTTCCTCATCAATATCTAAATTAATCAAACGATAATATTCTTCTCTACTTACAGTTACGTTCCATCCTATGCAACAACTATTTCTACAATCACCACATTTACATGAGAATTTTTGAAATAATGACATGCTTTCTTCTTTATTATCTATATTATCTATATTATCTATATTTTTTATATTCTTCATAATTACTATCCCCGTTATAGATAAAATTATATCATTATTTTTTTATATCTTCAAATATTTTTATAAAATATTTGTTAATTAAAAAACTTAGAATCCTAAGATTGAATTCTAAGTTCTTTTATCAACTATTCAAAATACTTTTTAATATCCTTTATAGCTTTTTCAGCATATTTTTCCATTCCTACTGCATTTGGATGTAGTGCATCTCCTAATACTATGGTGTAATTATCTTTTGTTTGTATTTCTGAAAACTCGATTACTCCACAATGATATGATTCTGCTAAGTCTCTTATTTGATCATTAAAATCCAATCTATTTTGTTCTGTATAATAATAACCATTATATGCACTATATCCCATTGTGCATAAAAATACATATGCATCAGGGTAAAGTTTATTAATTTCTTTCAAAGCTTTTTCATAAGCCGGTTTGAATTCATTTACATATCCATTAACATTGTCATTAGTACCTAAGAATATAATTATAATATCAGGTTTACCTTTTTCACCTAACGTTGCTATTCTTCCCATCATATTAGAAGCATTCATACTAGAACCACTCCATGAATTATTAACACTTAGTTTTAGGCCTAAATCTGTATATGTTTTATACCACCAAGTTTTTTCTACTTCCTTTACTGTTGATGAATATATTGGATAATAGAATTGATTAGTACCACCATAGTAACTATTTATTTCACTGTTTTCATTATAGAATGTTGAAATAGAGTCTCCTAAGAAACTAATTCGTTTTCCTTCTAGCTCATAACCAGTTCTATCTTTTTCATTAAAATTATATTTGACATATAATTCTAGATCTTCATATACTGGTTTGGAAAAATCATACTTTTCATTTCTTAAAATATTAGTATACCAACCTTCAACAGTGTATGTAAATCTATTACTATCTGCTTTTGGCAAATCAAGGAATTGAGCACACTCTCCTCTTTTAACTTTTAATGATTCTGCTCTTCTATTCAAATCATTATAGTATGTTACTCTAAACTCTTGTTTCAACTCAATTAGTTCAAATACTGCGTGTAGTTCAATATCTTTTTCGATTGGATTTGAAAAATTGAAAAGATCATCCATATCGCCTGTTTCACTCCATCCAAAGAAGTTATATGAATAATATTGATCATCTGGTTTTGAGCATTCAATTTCCTCTGACTTTTGACCATGTTGAATGGTCACTTCTAAGTAAACTTCATTATCTAAATAATATTTAACACTATATTTGCTTATTTCCCATTTTGCGATAAGATTATAATTTTTATTATCAATTTTTTCAACTTTGATATCATTTTCAAACCATCCTAAAAAATCATAACCTATTCTTTCAGGATCTAATAACATAATATTTTCATTCTCAATATATGTAACTATTTCTTTTTTATCTTCATATCCATAATCATAAGTAATTGTAAATTTTTCTAATTTATTTCCATATTCAAATGTTTCGTTTTTATCAAAGTCTCCGCATTTACAAGATTTATAATATAATTTTGGAGAATTTTCATTTGCTTCTGATTTTAGATATTTATCTGAAACAATCTCTTCAATATACTTATGTATATGTTCTACTTTAACTTCTAACTCTACTTTTAATTCAGGATCTTCTACTAAAGTAACTTCAACCTTGCTATTACCTTCTTTAATAGCTATAATATTAAAATTATCATATTTGATAACTTCTGGTTTTTCTATCGTTACATTAATCGTTGAGGAAGGTGAATATGTTACAGGTAGTTTTACTTCTTCCCCTTCTTTTAATACAATAGTTTGACTATTATCTAGAGTCAAGAAATATTTTTCTTTACATCCTGTTAAAAGAATGCCCACTAATAGTAATAATAAGACTATTAATTTATTTCTCAACTTTATATCCTCCCTTTTCAATTGCTTTAATTCCTTTTTCAATTAATTTTTCATCATATGTATTAAAAGTAACACTCTTATCTTCTAAACAAACATTAAATTCTAGCTTTTTAACTTTCTTTAAAGCTTCTTCAATTCTAGCTACACAGTGCATACAAGCCATTGTTGGAACAAATACTTTCATCTTTTTTTCTCCTTTATCTATTTCTTTATTATTTATTTTAAATCTGTTAATTAACAAACTATTTCCCACAACAAATAAACTACTAAAACTCATTGCCAAGGCACATATCATAGGGTTTAATAATATTCCAAGTGATTCATATAGCACACCCGAAGCTAAAAGTATTCCTATACAGTTATAGAAAAAAGCCCAGAATAAATTTGCTTTTATAGTATTCATTACTTTTTTGCTTAAGTTTATCACATTTACAATTCCCATTAAATCATTGTTTAGTAGAACAATATCACTTGATTCTATTGCGATATCTGTAGCATTGCCTATAGATATTCCAACATCTGCTTGCGTTAAGGCAATTGCATCATTTACTCCGTCACCTACCATTGCTATTAGGCCATTTTTATTCTTTATTTCTTTCTTTAATTCTTTTATAATATTTTGTTTATCTTGAGGCAATACTTCAGAATACACTTTATCAATATTTAACTGATCATTTAGTTTTAGTGAAGTACCTTTTTTATCTCCTGTTAACATTACTAGTTTAATATTCAAGTTCTTAAGTGCATTTACCGCATCAATACTACTATCTTTAATTTCATCTTTCAATTTTATTGAACCAATGTATTTGTTCTCTGTAAATACTAATACTGTTGAAATACCTTCTTTACTCTTTTCATCAACTTCTTCTTTTAAAGACTTAACTAGTTCTTCTTTAATATCTTCAATAAATCCTTTTTCTAGTAATCTGATATTCCCAACAAAATATCTTTTTCCATCAATAATTCCTGATAGTCCAATCCCCTCAATGTCTTGATATTCAGTTATCTCTTTTTTATCTAATTCAAGTTCTAACCCTTTTTGATTAATTGCATATGCAATCGGGTGAGAAGATAATCTTTCTAAATTGTATGCAACCTCTATACAGTCAAGGTCATATTCAAACACTACTGGTTTTCCCTTTGTAAGAGTTCCAGTTTTATCAAAAACCACTGTATCAATCATTCGTGCATTTTCTAATACCTCAGCATTTTTTATTAATATTTTAGCTTTAGCACTTATTCCTGTTCCAACCATTATAGCTAGTGGTGTTGCCAAACCTAATGAGCAAGGACAAGAAACAACTAATATTGATATGGCAATATTAAGTGAAAACTCAAAACCATTATTAAGCAACATATGTATAGCAAAACACAGTATACTAACACCCATTACAAAGAATGTGAATATCCCAGCAACCTTATCTACAACTCTAGAAACTTTTGCTTTAGAATTACTTGCTTCATTGACTAATCTAATAATGGTATTTATAGTTGTATCATCACCTACTTTTGTGGCTTTATAAGTTGTAAAACCACTCAACACAACACTTGATGAGATAATCTCATCTCCTGCTTGTTTATACACTGGCATACTTTCACCAGTAATGTTACTTTCATCTATCAATACATTTCCAGATAATATAATTCCATCAACTGGTACTTTCATCCCTTGTTTACAAAGTACAACGTCATCAATTTGGACTTCATTAGTATGTACCTTTTTAGTTTCCCCATCTACAATGATAAATGCTTCTTTAGGAGATAATTTCATTAATTCTGAAATAGCATTTAAAGTTTTCACTTTTGATTTTGCTTCCAAGTATTTTCCTAAAGAAACCAGTGTTAGAATCGTAGCGGCAGAATCAAAATATAAATTATGAGCATATTTTTCTAAAATCACTAAATCATTATTTAAAGTTGAAATATAAATCATTATTATTGAGTATATGCCATAGACCATTGAAGAAAATGACCCTATTGCTATCAATGAATCCATATTTGGTGATAATTTAATTAATCTTTTAAAACCATTTTTGTAATAATGGAAGTTTAAAATAATTACTACTAACGCCAATACAAATTGAATCGTTGCAGATATGTAAGGAGTTTTTAGAAAACCAGGAAGTGGCAATGATAACATATGCCCCATACACAAATAAAATAATATTACTGATAGAACACAAGAGATAATCAATTTAATCTTTAAGTTATCTTTCTTGAGATCTTGAGTTCTTTCAAAAACTAGTTTATATCCACCATCATTAACTGCTTTTTCTATTTTATTTTCTAAACTGTTATTAATATTATCAGAATAAACATACATCTCTGTTGTCATCAAGTTTACTGTAACGTCTTTAATTCCCGGTATTTTCCTTACACATTTTTCTACATGAGCAACACATGCTGCACATGACATTCCTTCAACAAAGTATTTCTTATATTTTTTTTGATTTTCATTTACTTTACTCATATAACCTAATCTTCAAAATCCTTATCATGTCTTTTAAAAAAATCATAATACAATTTCATATTATCTAATTCACTCCACTTGCAAACTTCAACTGGTGATTTATCTAAATTGTAAATTTTAGCTCCTGGAATTGATAATATAAATGGAGAATGAGTACAAATAATAAACTGACATCCACAAAATCTACTGCATTCAATTATCAAATCCATTAATTCTATTTGAAAATTAGGAGATAATGAATTTTCAGGTTCATCTAAAAGATATAAACCATCATTCTCAAGCTCAACATCATAGTATTTCAATGCCCATTCACCATTAGAATGTTGTCTTACAAACTTTGTTCTTCTTCTAATGTATTCACTTTGAGTAATACTCATTGTTTCAGATTTCTTTTTTAAATAATCATAATCACTCAAATCAGAATTTTTATATGGAGTGAACTTAACATCTAAGTATTCTTTCTTTAATTTTTCTTTAGTTTCAGAATTAGTAATATTTTGATTTCTAATATCGATTATATAATTAGCAATATCTTCACTTGCAATGATTTTAGAATTCTTCGGGATCTTTATTTCATCATCTGTTATTTCATCTATCGCTAGTCTAGCTTTACAAAAAGAAACAAACTTATCAAAATGCTCATCTTTGTAAAATGGTGTTTTTCGTTGTAAGTTTAATTTTTCATTTATAATATTCAATAATGTAGATTTACCAGAACCATTTCCACCATAAAAAATTGTAATATTTGAAAAATGAATATCTGTAAAATCTCTTTTCGTATACATATTAAAAGGATATGCACTTGAGTATTCATATCTACTTTCTTTTTCTAAACTAGGCATATAAAAACTTTCTAAATATATCATAAAAATCCTCCGATATATTATAATACATATATACATTATACCACATTTTTTGTTTTTGGACAATAACATGTACTTGATAAATTATAATGAAAAAAAGACTTTCGGATTTCTCCGAAAGTCTAGTTATTTTAATTAGTAGTTATATTTACCAAATACTAATGAGCTTAGAGTAATTGATTCAGATACTCCATCTTTAGTAACAGTAATTGTGTAACTTACACTTGTAGTATAATTTGGAACATTAACTACTCTACCTGTATTATCAATGATTTCTGGATTTAAGCTTGTGAACTTAATTTCATAATCAGAGTAATACTTAGCAATAGTATATTCTAATACTTGCATTTCAAAGAACATATCTACTAAGTCATTTGTCATCATAGTATTAGGACAAGTCTTGTTAGAGAAGTTGTTGTGGAATACAAATCTATCAACATCTAAGTCATGTTTAATTAATAAACCTGCACCAAACTTGCACATATATTGCCATGTTAGGTATACATCACTACCAGAGTTAACAGCAGTTTCAATTCCGATACCATTTAAGTTACCGCCATGAGCACAAATTACATTATTGTAACCATCACTAATCCAAGTTGTTGGGAACATATAATTTCCATTTGCGCCTTTAACACATATTAAACCTAAATCATTTGTTCTATATTCAATTGAACCATCAGCTTTTCTTGGAGCTTCAACTAATGATTTCTTACCATTAATATAGAAGTAACCATCATTACCAACTGTAACTGTAGGACGATATCCTTCGAATGCGATTCCAGAATCGAACCATTCAACTGTTTCTCCCCAGCTAGTTCCATCACCAGCATGCCATGCAACCATGTTATCTTCTAATTGTTGGTAAATTCCATCGTTACCGATTGTATAATGCCAAGAAGTACCATCGTTACCAGGGTTTGTACACCAGTTAGAGTTAGCTTTTGCACTTGAACTTGCACTAGCAGAACCAGTATCATGCATTACTACGAATTCAACTTTCTTCATTACTCTTCCATCATAGTTTGGAGCATCAGAGCTTAACATATTTCTAATTGTATCAGGAAGTTTAGCAGCATAGAAGTCATTTACTGAACCATAAACATGATGAGGAACATTTTCAAATCCTGTTTCATATCCAATGTATTTAACTTCATCATAGAATACTCTACCGTTATTTCCATCAACTAATAATTTTAATACTTCACTCATTGCTTCATTTGGATCAACAACTGTTAAACCAACTTTAGCAGTTAAATCGCCAGATTTAAGAGTAATTACAACATTACCTTTAGCAACAGCTGTAACTAAACCATTAGCATCAACTGTAGCAACATTGTTATCACTGCTTTCGTAAGTAACTGTTGGAGCGTTTTCTAATGCTTTAACTTCAGCTTTTAATTGTAATGTTTCACCGATATTTAATACACCATTGCCTTCATATGAAGGTTCAATTCTAGCTACTTCTTTAACTGTGAATGTAAATTCATCACAGATAGAATCATCTAAAGCACCATATACTTTAATTGTAACAGTTCCATTTCCTCTTGTAGCGATTAATCCACTAGAGTCAACTGTAGCAACTTTTTCATCACTTGATACAAATAATACTTTCTTATTTGTAGCATTTTCAGGTAAAATTTCTAATTCAACTTGGTATGTTGTATAAGCATCGATTGATTCAGTCTTGTTAGAAATCTTAACTTCTGTCATATTAATAGATTCTGCTCTTTCATAAACAGGAACATCATCAGCATTTTCGTATGCTTTTGCATAACTTGATACACCTGTGAAACTACTATTAGAAACTTCTTGACCATAGAAGTTATATTCAGCATCCATTAAATCAAGGTCGCCTTTACCATTCTTAGTAATAACTTCTGGTTCAGCCCATGAGAAGAATTTATTATTCTTAATTGTAACAGCTAAGTTTTCTTCTGTACATCCATTTAATTGAACTCTTACACCTGAATCACAATCAGTAAATTCATTCTTTTCAATTAAAACAGTAGTTTTTCCTTCACTAGTTATAAAATCAACGAATGTGATAGGAGCTCTTAAATAACCATCAGCAGCACCACCATGTCCACAGTGGATGAATTTATTACCTAAAATAGTAATATCAGCAGCTTTTGCACCATAAATCCAAACTGTATATTGAGATTGATCTACAAATTCATTTGCTTCAATAACAACTTTTCCAGATACACTGAATCCAGAATCATCCATTAACTTTAAGCAGTCATTGAATGAACCATATGTACCAGCAAAGTAGTTAGCATAAACTTTTAATCCAATAACATTTCTTGTATGAACAGGAATAGTTCTATTTCCAGTTGCTTCAAATCTATTGTAAGAAACATTTAAGTTCTTCATTACTTTTTCAGTATTAGTAATAATAAATGAAACTTGTCCACTTCCAGAATCTTTCATTGTGTTTGTTGGAGTGAAGATGTTATATGTGAATGTGAAGTTATCGTTTCCACCATCTGCAGGTCCTAAAATATATGCATCTAAATCAAATACGAAACCACTAATAGTAACATCAGTTACATCTGCAGCTAATTTAACAGTTTTTGTTAAAATTGTTTCATCTGTTCTATTTACTAAGTTAGGATCAACACCATGGTTAGCACCAAATAATTTGATTCCACTTACAGTAATTTCAATTTCTTCTTCATATGTTCCAGGAGCAAACTTAATTCCATCACCACTCTTAGCAGCAGCTAATGCTTCAGCTAAAGTAGCGAATGCATCTGTTCCATATACCCAGTCTTTTCCTTCAGCGTTAACAGTTGCACCAGCTTCAGTTCCAACCCATGCACCATTAACATATTTTGTAATATCAGCTAATTTCTTAGCTTGTTCTAATTCTTCAGCAGTAGCAAATGCAGCTTCATATGAAATTGCAGCATCTGTGAAGTTAACGTCAGTTAAATCAGTGAATGTTTCACCTTTAACTACATAGTAGTTTCTACCAACAACATAAATCTTCTTGAATGGATCAGATTGAGAACTTAATGAAGGGTTTTCAATAAAGTTAGCAATTTCACCATCAGCATAGTAAGATTCAATGAATTTATTATAGCTAATTTCAACACTGATTGAGTTTGTTGAAGAGTAACCAGCAGTTCTAATACGGATTGGGCACCATCCACAACCAGCATTATTAAGTGTGTTAAATCTAATAACAAATTTAGCACTAGCATCTGCAACTAACATATCTCTAAAATCAATTCCAGTATTAGCAATATTTTCCATATAGTTGTTTTCAATAACAGCATTAATAGTTTTAACGCCTTTTACATAAATGAAACTTTGATTAGAGTTTACGTATGTATTATCAGAAACATTTACATCACCAGCCATATATAAAATACAGTTGATAAAGTCATAAGATCCTGTACAAGTGATACTATTTCCAACAGCTTCTAAGTTAGTAACACCGTAGAATCTTAATACACGGTTTCCTTTGTAGTTGTTAGAATAGTTATATTTAAATTTAATATTAGATACTTCAGTCATCGCAGCGCCATCACTATATCCATCGATAACACCGTCAACAGAAATTCCATCTAAAATATTATAACTGAATTCTAATCCATCGATTCCATTAGACAATCTTATACCTGCAGCTCCAGCAAAAGTTAAGCCGTTAAAAGTAACATCTTTTACGCCTTCAGCTAAAGTAATTAAAGCAGTAAATTTAGCTTCAGCTTCTCTATTCTTAGTTACAGGGTCAACATTAGCATTTGGACCTAAGATTGTTAATCCTGATTTTTCAATTGTTAATTCTTCAGTATAATCGCCAGCAGCAACATATACTTTTTCAGTTGAAACTTCAATTGCATCTTTAATATTTGCAAATGCAGTCTTACCAACGATGAACTCAATACCTTTATAAAGAATCTTGTCACCTTCAGCCATTGTAGCAACATTAGCATCAACTAATGTAGCACTAGCATTCACTGGTAATTCATTAACAGTAATTTCAAATGTACCAACACATTTACCAGCATCTACAGATGTACAAGAAATAACAACTGTTCCAGGTTTTAATGATTTAACAACACCAGTTTCATCAACTGTTGCAACAGATTCATCACTAGATGACCATACAACACCAGTTAATGTTGTGAACTTAGGTTCAAGTTCAGCTGTTAATGTTTGTTGTTTTTCAGCATACATTGTAGGTTGACCAGTTACTGTGATTTTGCTTACTAAATCACGGATTTGGATTTCTTTTCTTCCCTCAGCTCCGTTACCATCTTTAGATGTAACGATAACTTCAACTGTACCACCAGCAACGGCTTTTAGTTTACCATCAACTAATTCTAATAAACCTTCAACACTGAATGAAATTTCATAATCTTGTTTTGCAGTTTCAGGTGAAATTGTAACAACAAATGGAACTTCATCACCAATGTTATATCTATATTCAGTAATTTCAACAGCAACTTCAGTTACCATATCATATAACATAATTTCAAATGAATCAACAACATCACCACATTTAACTGTGATTGTAACTTTTCCAGTTGTAAATAATTCTAATGTCTTATCAGAAATTTCTACTGCTTCATCACTAGCAGTGATTTCAATTTGATCTGTTGTATTTTCTGGAGTAACTTTAATTTCAAGTTCTAATTCATCACCAAATAAAGCTTCTTCAATCTTATTTAAAATTTCAACTTTTTGAGCTTTGATTTCTGTTGGAGGAAGT
>JAZNJG010000006.1:0-9152 GCA_045577945.1 Bacilli bacterium
TTTTTATTTTTTTTAATTTTCTTATTGATTTTTGTATATATATATACTATAATTTAGTAAATTTAAGAAAGGAAGATTACTTTATTAAGTAGTGTTTGCTATTTGAAGTAATAATTATTATTATGCATCACATTTATTTAGCTGAATTTAAAACTCTATTATCAAAAGAAGAATATTCTAGATTATATGATAAATTCAAAGACAATCAAAGAGATGTTCAAACTAATCATTATTTAGATACTAACAGATTCTCTTTGAAAGCAACTGACACTTCTTTAAGAGTAAGAGAAAGAGAAAACTTTGAATTAACGTTTAAAAGAAAAAAAGGCTACAACCTTCAAGAATTAAGACAAGAAATTACTAAGGAAGATTTTGATTATATTCTTGAAAGTGGTTCACTACCAGAAGGTGAGCTTGCTAATGAGATTACTAATATTATCGGCAATCAAAAATTAGAAAACTTTATGAGTCTATCTACAGATCGTTTGTGCTTACAATATGGAAATGGCATTATCTATTTGGATAAAGATAGTTACTTAGGATTTACTGATTACGAACTGTTATACGAAGCTAAAAATCAATTTGATGGAAAGAAAGAGTTTATTCAATTATTAACTGATTTAAATATCAAATATAAAAAAGCCGATAAGAAAATCAAAAGAGCTTATAATGCTCTTAAAACACTATAAATATATAATACAAATTTTGAATATTAATACAATAATGAAAAAGTAGTAATATAAATTATCTATTTAGAGATACTTTGGTTGGTGGAAAAAGTAATGTAATTTATATGAATGGATTTTCTAGTTGCTTTGAGGAAATGCAAAGCCGGGTAGCCCGTTATAGCTTTTGAGTGCATAATATTATATAATATTATGAATTAAGGTGGTACCGCTATAAATAGTCCTTAAGTTTTTAAACAGATTACTAATTTGTTTAATGTTACTTAAGGATTTTTTTATATTATTTTTATGAAATATTCTATTTATATAATATATTGGGAGGAAAATTATGAATATTATTTTATCTGGTATTAAACCTACTGGTATTCCTACTTTAGGAAACTATCTAGGTGCTTTAAAGAATTTTGTGAAATTGCAAAATGAAAAAAGTGACTATAATTTCTTTTTCTTTGTGGCTGACATGCATGCCATTACTGTCCCTCAAGTTCCAAGTGAATTAAGAAAAAATATTAAAAACCTAGCAGCCTTATATTTAGCTTGCGGATTAAACAAAGAGAACTTAACTTTATTTATACAATCTGAAATATCAGAACATTTAGAATTAGGATATGTTATGCAATCTATAGCATACATGGGTGAATTAGAAAGAATGACTCAATATAAAGATAAAATGACCAAACAAGTTCAAGGTGTATCAACTGCATTATTCACATATCCTGCACTTATGGCTGCTGATATCTTATTATATGATGCTAAATATGTTCCTGTTGGAGATGATCAAAAGCAACATCTAGAGTTAACAAGAGATTTAGCTATAAGATTTAACAATCGATTTGGTGAAACTTTTATTGTGCCAGAACCGCTAGCTCCTCAAAAAGGCGCAAGAATTATGGACTTACAAAATCCACATAAGAAAATGGATAAAAGTAGTGATAATAACAAAGGATGCATTTATTTACTAGATCCAATTGATGTAATCAAAAAGAAAATCAAAAGTGCTGTTACTGATAATTTTGCTAAAGTTCACTATGATGTAGAAAACCAACCTGGAGTTGCTAACTTAATGACTATTTATAGTGTAATTAGTGGATTAAGTTACGATGAAATTGAGGCCAAATACGAAGGTAAAGGATATGGCGATTTCAAAGGTGACTTAGCAGAAATCGTTGCGGGAGAAATTGCTCCTATCCAAGAAAGATTTAATCAAATTCTTTCTTCTAAGGAACTTGATGAAGTATTAGATAAAGGTAGAGAAGATGCTAAAACATTAGCCTTCAAGAAGATGAGAAAAATTTATCGCAAACTTGGTTTAGGTAGAAAATAAAATTAAAACATGATATTTCATAAATATAAAAATAAAAGCTATTAGACATCCATAAGGATATTTAATAGCTTTTTTATATTGGTAATTATATTAATGTTTAATTAAATAATAATTTTTCTTTCCACGTCTAATAATAGTAAACTTACCATCAAATCCGTTTTCTTTCTTTGCCATAAATTCAATATCTTTAACTTGATCACCATTCACATACACTCCACCACCTTGAATAAATGTTCTAGCTTCACGTTTACTTTGAGCTGCTTTTGCTAAAACTAATAAATCAACTAAGTTAATTTCTTCAGGCGCTTCTACAGATGGAA
This sequence comes from Bacilli bacterium, assembly GCA_045577945.1. GTDB lineage: Bacteria > Bacillota_I > Bacilli_A > ML615J-28 > CAG-698 > CAG-698. Next base: position 2,331 of record JAZNJG010000006.1, read on the forward strand.
CATCTTTAAATCCCATTTCAATTTCTTTTACGTTTAGTTTTTTAATATCCCCTGAGAATAGTGCTTCTGAAATCTTCACTGCTTGATTAAAGTCCTCTTCAGAATGTAAGAATGTAATTACTTCATGAGCTAATGCCTTATGGGCTTCTCTTAAATGAGGAGCTTGGTTATGTTTAGCTTCTAATGCTTCAATTTCTTCTTTTGATAAGAATGTTAAGAATTTCAAGTAATCAATTACTTTACTGTCTTCTGAATTGATAAAGAATTGGTACATTTCATACGCTGAAGTTTTGTTAATATCAAGCCAAATTGCTTTTCCATTTGTTTTTCCAAACTTAGAGCCATCACTCTTAGTTAAAAGTGGCATTGTAAATCCGTAAACTTCTTTTTGTGATTTTTTCCTACATAATTCAATACCTGCTGTAATGTTTCCCCATTGATCTTGGCCAGCAACTTGCATTGTAACATTTTTATTTTCATTTAACCACCAGAAGTCTAGGGCTTGCATAATCATATATGAAAACTCTGTATATGTTATTCCTGAATCTAATCTTCTTGCAATAATATCTTTTTGTAACATGTAGTTAATATTAAAATATTTACCAAAATCTCTTAAGAAATCAATAAAATTAATATCTTTACTCCAATCATAATTATTAACAACTTCACATCCAAATAAATCTGTTAATTGTTTCTTTAGGCATTCAAAATTATGCTCAACTGTTTCTTTTGTAATCATTGGTCTTTCACTATCTGGTTTAGGATCACCAATTAAACCAGTTGCTCCCCCAACTAATACGATTGGATGGTGTCCAGCTTCTTTCAATCTCTTACAAATTAAGAAACTTGAAAAGTGCCCAATGTGTAAACTATCACCAGTTGGGTCTGTACCAATATAAAATGTCATCCCACCAGCATTTAATTTGTCTTTAAGTGATGGATCAGATACATCTTTAATTAGCCCTCTCCATTCTAACTCTTCATAAATTCCCATAATCTTCTTCTCCTTATATATTATTTATTATATCTTTATTTTTTATTTATATTTTATTAATAATTTATTTATATTTTGATCCAAAAGTATGAAAACAAAATAAAAACGCCCTTAAAATCTAAGGACGAATTATCGCGGTACCACCTTAGTTCAAAACAAAAAAATTGTTTAGCTCTCTTTATTTTATGTGCTCATAAGTTGTATTTCTAAAATATCTTTGCTTAATTTTCACCGTACATTAAGTCTCTACATTTCAAACATATTTTATACTTATATTAATACTATAAATATTAATCTTAATCAACGCACTATTTAGTTGATTCCCTCCAAATTATATCATAAGCAAGTAATATCTTTTCTGCTTTTTTTGGTTTTTGGAACTCTTCTTTCATTATATTAGTTAAATAACTCATTGCGGTATTGCCTATTTCATAAATTGGTATTTCCACACAAGTTAATTTTGGATTAGATAATTGAGCATATCTAGTATTTTGGAACCCAATAACTTGTAATTTGTTTGGCACACTAATACCTCTTCTATTTGCACAGTTCATTAAAGAAATTGCCATTGAATCTCTAACAACTAATGCAACTTCTGGTACTTCATCATCAAGCATATTATTAAAATATATTTCATTTTTATTAATATCTCCACTAGAATAATAGTATTTTGGAGATAATCCGTACTCATTCATTGCTCTAGTGTAACCATTTTGTTTCATTTCGTTTAATGAATACTTATGCTCTGTTCCTATAAATACAATGTTCTTGTTTCCCTTTTTAATCATTGATACAGTTACATCATATGCACATTGTTCATAATCCACGCACACACTTCCTATAGTATCTTTTTTAGATAGTGTATTAACGAACACTACTGGTACAGGAGTATATTCTATCATTTGATATATTTCTTTAGTCATTTCATCATTCATGAATAAAATACCATCAACACTTGATGCAATTACTTCAGACCATAATTCTTTTTCACTACTTGTATTTTTATTAATAAACAGCCTAATAGTATATCCAAACTTCTTAGCGGCATCATCTATACCTTGAATCATTTCCGCTACTGAAGCTCTCGATAATTCAGGAATAACAACGGCAACAGTAGTAGAACGACGACTTGCTAAACCACGAGCATTAGCATTAGGTTTATAGCCTTTTTCTTTAATGATTCGTAAGACTTTATTTCTTGTTTCTTCTTTTACTCGATCTGGATGATTTAAAACTCTTGAAACTGTGGCTAAACTTACGCCAGCTGCCCCAGCAATATCATATATCTTTATTTGTTCCATATATTACTCCTTTCCCAACACATATATTTTACCATAATATCTCTTTTTTTTCAATATTATTATGAAAATAATTAGATGATTTTCATAATGAAAACTTTTCAATAAAGAAAAAATACTTCTATTTAACATAAAAGTATTTTTTCTTTATTTATACTTAATATGACGAAGAAATCAGATCAATTTTCTTTTTTAGTTCATCAATTAACCACTTTGGTTCTAATATCTTTATTTTATCAGAAAAGCCTAAAATAAAAGATAGAATATTTTCTTTGTTTTGCATGTCAACTTTAACTATACTTTTGCCCTCTGAAATTACAACTTCTTGATTTTTACCATAAATTCTTTCGCTTATAATTGATGCAGTTTGCTCAGAAGTTTCTAGTTCGATATGATACCATTCACCATTGTTTTTGAATCCATTTTCATCAATGTAATTATTTTTTTTGTAAAAACTCCACACGACATATTTATTACCAGTTAATGAAAACTTACTAATTCTATTCAGTTTAAAATACATTATTTCATTAAGATGCTTTCCACTTCTCCATCCAATAACATACCATGTATTGTTATACATGAATAAATCATATGGATCTAAAATATGTTCTTTTTCAATGTTTTTTTGAGATGTGTAACTTATTTTTATTTGATTTTTATTAGTAATAGCATTTATTAAGAAATCATATCTTTTCTTTAAATCATCTTCAGACATCGAAAGAGGATACCTATTAATAATGGTTATATCTTCCTCTGTATATTCATGTTTTATAGATGACATAATTTTACCTATAGCTTTAGATAAATCATCTTTTAATAGAAAATCATTACGTTCTATAAGAATATTGTAAGCTTTAATTAATGCGGTTTTTTCTTTTTCGGTGAACCTTAAAGCAGGAAAAACTTTAGACATATCTAATTGATATCCTCCGTTTTTTCCAGTTATACTTAAAATAGAATAGCCAGCATTTTCCAATTCTTTACGATACTCACTTATGTTTCTAGGATTTACTGTTTCACCAGTATCTCTTTCTAACATTTGAGTTATTTCACTTACTTTATATAATTTTCCTGATTGTAAATACATTAACATTAATATGCAATTCGTTGTTCTGTTCATTTTTTACCTCTATAGTATATTTAATTATACTATCTTTAAATCTTTCTGTCAATTTTCTAAAATTATATATTGTATGGTTGTTTTTCAATCATTCACTTTTAAGTATATTACGTTTAAAGAGTTGTCAAATATGCAAAATCCAGTGTTTATCATATTAGTTTTTTGATTATCATTGTTTTTAATCTTTATTTTCTTTTCAATCGAATAAGTCTTTTTTTCTATAGATTTCGTTTTTTCGCTTTTCTCTTCCTTTTGTTCCTCAAAAATTGATGCTAATAACTTCAAAGCTAGATTAAAACTCTCAGCGTATAATACTTTGTCTTTTTCTAACTTTAGGACATATAAACAGACATCATCTTCTGATATGAATTTCTTATAATTTTCTTTTGTGATTTTCAAGTAATGTTTGGCTAATAATATGCATTTTTTATTAATTGACTCTTTAATGACTATTTCTAATAATTTGATTTTTTCTAGATACGGAACATATTCATTAATTAATTCTATTAATTTCTTTTCTGATACTCTAAGAATATTTTTGCTATCAATTGAACACCTCGAAGGTATATAATTGATAAGTTTATTTTGAGTTAATAATTTATAATTAAAGTATTCTTTTAAACATTCATAAGGATTTTTATGATCTTTATCCTTTATATATAATGTTAGTGAAAGTCCGTATTCAGTTCCTTCTTCAATTAGTTTAATAATCCCTTTATTAAATGCTTTTGTGGCTTTAAATAAAACTTGTTCAAAGATTATTATATTATATAACTTATAATTTGAAATGTCTTCATTTTCTTTATTAAAACTTTTCTTCCTTTCTTTCAAAAGTTTTAAGTAAATAGTTAGTGTCTTATAATCATTAACATAAACATTTTTGTAAGACGTATTTAAATCACCTTTAATAGTATATTCATTTTCCTTCATATTTGTATATTTGCCAGTTACCTTCATTTTGTTCACCCTTTCGATTTTCAATGACATCAAATAAATACACTGACATTATACAATCTATTTATACATTATTTATGTAACAAATATTTTTATTAATATTTTTTTAATTTGTTTTTTAAGTATGACATATCTTTAGAACTAAGCAAAAGGTATATAGTATTTTTATAATCCTTTATTTTATTGTAAATTACATCTTCACTTAATACATTATATCCAATAATTGTTGCGTTGAATATTTTATCTGTATCGTTAATTGCATTTTCGGGAAAATCGATTACATACACTTCATCAGCTTTTGATAAAGCTTCTTTTATTTCTTTATGAAACTTAAGTATTCTGGAATATCTATCTGGTTTAAAAATAGCTACAACTCGCATATTTGAATATTTTAATATCATTTCTTCAATTATTACTTTAATTTGTTTTGGATGGTGGGCATAATCATCTACTATTAGATTATCTTTTAAAACAATTTCTTCTTTTCTTTTTCTAGCTCCGTTAAATAATTTTATATTCTCCTTTATCTCGTTAATCGTAACATTATTATTCAATGCACATTCAATTAATCCTAATTCATTACTTATTAATTCTTCTTGAGAAGAATAAAAGTTGATTTGTTCTTCTATTTTTTTATATTTAAAGATTTGGTTTTTCAAATTTGTTTTGTTTCCAAAAGTATATATTTCTAATTCTTTATCATTACTTATAATATTTTCTTTTATATTATTTATCTCTAATATACTATCATGAATATATAATCTATTTTTACAGTGTTTACTAAATCTTACAAACGAATCAATATAATCTTCTCTTGTTTTAAAAAAATCACAATGATCATAGTCAATATTTAGAATTATTATTTCATCAGGTTCGTAAGCCAAATAATGATTTTTATATTCACAGGCTTCAAAAATAAAATATTTTGAGTTTGTCCACTTTCCTATCCCATCACCTCTTAAGTAACTAGGATTATATCTCTTCATAATTGTGGCTAAGAGCCCGACGGAAGTTGTTTTACCATGGCTCCCACATATTGCTATTGAATATTTTTCTTTTATTAGTTTGCTTAAAAACTGATTATATTCATATACTATTTTTCCTTTATTAAATGCCCTCTTTACTTCATTAGAATCAGGATAAAAATTATGTCCACTAATTACTACATCAACATCACTTATATCATATTGTTCCAATGGGTATATTTCTATTTCTTTTCTTAACAATTCGTCTTCTGTAAAGACATAATCTTTTATATCACTTCCAACAACACAATTTCCCATATCTTTTAATATATGAGCTAATGCAGCCATTCCTGTTCCTTTAATACCAACTAAAAAGTATTTCATATAAAAAAATCACCACTTAATTATATGCAAGTGGTGATATTAATATTTGAAATTAAGTTTATTAATTTATCTAAATCTTTAATATTTTTTAATTCAGGAACATGAATAAAAATAGTATCTTTATTTTTTTGTAAAACTTTATGATAAGCATAATTACATAGATAATTTGTTGGTTTATCATTGACTATACATGAAATACCATTGTCATTAAAATATTTTTTTACATTACAGTAACTTATATTTGTAGTTACTAATTCATCATTTAACAAACTATTTATCTCTAATCTAATACTTCTCTTCAGATTGCATCTCTTAATTCACCTGTTGTTTTCTTAAATTCTAGACTTTCATTTTCTTTTCCAAAATTCATTATCTTTTCCTCTTGAAACACAATATTATTATATCACACTTTCAATAAAATGTCACTTTAAATGTCACTTTGTATATTTATATCTATTTTCTGAATTACTTTACACCATAAAAAATGACCAATCTACAAAAAAAATAATTTGATCATTGTTAATATTAAATTTTATTACAGATATTTTTGTGAATTATTCTTCAGTGAAAGCTGGCAGACACACTCGAGCGTTTGCTTTTGAATATTTAATTGTATATACTCCAATTTGAAAAATTAATCAACTAAATTGTTTAATTTCTTTGCTTATTATATAGTTTTATTTATATATTACGTCTGTTTTTTAAACATTTTTTTGCCAGACAAAATGCAATGGCAGACCCTTTAATACCGACTAGAAAGTATTTCATAAAAAAATCACCACTACACATTATGAAGTTTTGCTTCATATTATGCAAATGGCAATATAAAAATTATTTTATAATCGTATATTTAGTTTTCATGTAATTAATATTCATTAACATTTAGTAAACTATTTTTATCTATAACATTAATATTATTTTTTAATGTACTCCGGAAAAAGTTAACAAATTATAAATTGTCGAAATAAGGAGAATTTTGCATGAAACTAATTCAACGCGATTTATATTTAAATCAACTAATAAGCAGAAAAGAAAATGGATTAATTAAGACTATAACGGGGCTTAGACGCTCTGGTAAAAGTTATCTTCTTTTTAAAATTTTTCATA
>JAZNJG010000007.1:0-8819 GCA_045577945.1 Bacilli bacterium
GATTAAAAATCAATTGAAATTTTGATTCAATTTTGTTATAATATATATATCGATGAAAAAGAGGAGTAATAAATAATAATAATTGTAGAGAGAACATGTTTGGTGAAAATGTTTATTTGCTTATTTATGAAGATACTTTGGAGATAATTTTAAAATAAGTGTGAATAATTATATAATTATATAATTATATTTAATTATTTGAATTAAGGTGGCACCGCGAGATATTCGTCCTTAAGAGATAATATATTTTTATTTAATATTTTATACTATGTATAAATATATTTAATATATGTTTCTTTTAAGGACTTTTTATATACATTATTATATTAATGAGAGGGGATTTTATGGCTTATCAAAAAATTAAAGGCACATTAGATTTTGTTGGCATTGATGCTAAAAAAAGAAGATATGTTGAAAAAGAAATAAGAAAAATAATGAAAGCTTATAATTTAGAAGAAATTATAACTCCAACATTTGAACAAACTGAAGTTTTTTCAAGAAGTAGTGGAGAAAGTAGTGATGTTGTAACTAAGGAAATGTATACATTTAAAGATAAAGGTGATAGAAGCATTACGTTAAGACCTGAAGGCACTGCATCTGTTGTACGTGCATTTTTAGAAAATAAACTTTATGCATTACCTGGTATCAAAAAGTATTTTTACAATATGCCTATGTATCGCTATGAAAGACCTCAAGCAGGTCGCTTCCGCGAGTTTGTGCAATTTGGTGTAGAGTTTTTTGGAGAAGCTAGTTATTTATTAGATGTAGATGTTATTACCCTAGCTGATAATATCTTCAAAAAATTAGGTATGACGGGAAAGTATTATGTTGCTGTTAATACGATTGGTGATTTTGAATCAAGAGAAAGCTATCAAAAAGCTTTAAGAGAATATTTTAATAAGCATATTGATTCATTATGTTCTGATTGTAAAAATAGATTAGAAAAAAATCCAATGAGAATACTTGATTGTAAAGTTGACAAAGATAATCCGATTTTAAAAAATGCTCCAAAAATTAAGGATTATTTAAATGAGAGTAGTAAAGAGTATTTTGAAAATTTCTTAAAAGCACTTGATTATTTAGGAATTGATTATGTTGTTAATGATAACTTAGTAAGAGGATTAGATTATTACACTGATACAGTGTTTGAATTTATTTCAAAAGGTGATGATAATGATTCTGTAAAATCGTTAAAAGGGATAGCAATTTGTGCGGGCGGTAGATATACAGGATTAACTAAGACATTAGGTGGACCTGATATTCCTGGTATCGGCTTTGCTTTTGGTGTTGAAAGAGTAACAAGTTTACTTGATTATTATAATTTATTACCTGATTTAGAAGCAAAAGTAGATATATGTTTATTATCATTAGATCCTGAATCAAAACTTTTTGCTTTAAACTTAGTTAATAAATTAAGAAGAGAAGGAATTGTTTGTGAAATTGATTATGTTAATAATAATTTAAAACCACAATTTAAATTAAGTGATCGTGTTAAATCTCGATTGATTGGAATTATTGGTGAAACCGAAAGAAATAATAATATTATTAATATTAAGAATCCTTTAACTGGTGAGCAAGAAAATATTAAGGTTGACAGTTTAGTAGAATATATAAAACAATTATATTACTAAAATATATATAATAATACATGTAAATATAAAATACAAATTAATATAAAATATAAATTAATATAAAATAAAGATATATGGAGATGAAATAAAATGTTTAGAACACATACAAATGGACAATTAAGAATTGAAAACGTAGGCGAAAGTGTAAGACTAGCTGGTTGGGTAGCTAAAAAAAGAAACTTAGGTGGTTTAATATTTATTGATTTAAGAGACCGTTATGGGATAACTCAAGTGGTAGCTCGCCCTGAGACTGAAGCTTATGCTGTATTAGAAAATGTTCGTAATGAATTTGTTATTAATGTTTGGGGTAAAGTTATTAAAAGAGAAAGTGTAAACAAAAATATTCCAACTGGTGATATAGAAATAGAAGTAGAAAGTGTTAAAATATTAAGTGAGGCTGAATTAGCACCAATGATTATTGCAGATAATACAGATGCATTAGAAGATTCTCGTATGAAATATCGTTATTTAGATTTACGTAGACCAGTTATGCAAAAGAATCTAATTATGAGACACAATGTGACTAAAGCAGTTAGAAATTACTTTGATGCATTAGATTTTGTTGAAATTGAAACTCCTGTTTTTGGTAAAACTACACCAGAAGGTGCTAGAGATTATTTAGTTCCTTCGAGAGTTAATCCTGGAAAATTCTATGCACTACCTCAATCACCTCAATTATATAAACAACTATTAATGGTTGCGGGAATGGATAAGTATTATCAAATTGCTAGATGTTTCCGTGATGAAGACTTAAGAGCAGACCGTCAAATGGAATTTACTCAAATTGACGTTGAAATGAGTTTTATAGATGAAGAGGACGTATATACAATCATAGAAGGCATGATTAAAAAAGTTATGAAAGATGTACGTGGAATTGATGTTGAAACTCCATTCTTAAGATTAGGATTCGATGAATCTATGGAAAGATATGGTAATGATAAACCTGACATTCGTTTTGGATTAGAACTTCATAATGTTACTAATTTATTTAAAGATGTAGAATTTGCTGTTTTCCAATCAACAATTGAAAACGGAGGAATTATTAAAGGTTTAAATGCTAAAGGTGCAGCTTCTAAATATTCACGTAAAGAAATTGATCGTCTAACAGAAGTTGTTAAGAAACTAAAGGCTAAAGGTTTAATGTATTTAAAATATGAAAACAATGCATTTACTGGCAGTATCGCTAAATATTTAAATGAAGAAGTTTTTGCTGAGTTAATTAAGGAATATCAAGTGGAAAATGGTGACTTACTATTATTTGTTGCTGATAAGAAAGATGTATGTAATGCTTCACTTGCTACTTTAAGAAATACTTTAGGTAAAGAATTAGATCTTTGTGATCCTAATGAATTTAAATATTTATGGATTACTAATTGGCCTTCATTTGAATATAGTGAAGAAGAAAATAGATATATCGCTGCTCATCATCCATTCACTGATCCTAAAGATGAATTTAAAGGCATGCTATTAACTCATCCAGAATTATGTTATTCTAAATGTTACGATATCGTTTTAAACGGTTATGAATTAGGAAGTGGATCTATTCGTATTCATGATCAAAAAACACAATCTGATATGTTTAAAGCAATCGGATTATCTGAAGATGATATTAATCGTAAATTTGGATACTTTGTTAATGCTCTTAAATATGGAACTCCTCCTCATGGTGGAATTGCCCTTGGATTAGACCGTTTAGCAATGCTATTGTCTAATTCTCAATCTATTAGAGATGTCATTGCATTCCCTAAAACTGCTGGTGCTATGTGTGCAATGAGTGATGCTCCAACAGAAATTAGCGAACAACAATTAAAAGAATTACATATTAATATTCGTAAATAATTTAAATAATATGCAAGAACAATTTCAAAGATTTGCAAGTTTATTAAATGATGATCAAATAAATAAAATTACATCAGCTAAAGTATGCATTGTTGGACTTGGTGGAGTCGGTAGTGTCTCTGCTTTAGCTTTTGCTCGTCTTGGTTTTAATAATTTTATTTTGTGTGATCATGATGTTGTAAGTGTTACAAATATTAATAGACAATTAGTTGCTAATTTAAACACTATAGGCAGAAAAAAAGTAGATGTTTGTGAGGAAATGATTAAAGAAATTAATCCACTAGCAAATATAGTTAAATTAGATCAAAAATATAGTTCAGATTCTATTTTGTTTGATTATCAATTTGATTACTTAGTTGACGCAATAGATGATTTAAACAATAAATTCCATCTTATTAAAACTTGTTTAGAAAAAAATATTACATTTATTAGTTCTATGGGAACTGCCAAAAAATTTGATTTAACAAGACTTTCAGTTATGGAAATTAATAAAACTTCTTATGATCCTTTAGCAAAAAAATTAAGAAAAAGATTAAGGGAAGAAGGTATTAAAGGTAAGGTATATGTTGTTTCATCAACAGAGGAAGTTAATGATTGTGATATTTTAGGATCTTATATGCCTGTTACTGCTACAGCAGGAATGTTACTTACAGATTACATAGTACAAAAAATTATATCAAATAAGTAATTATTTAATAAATTAATTATCAATAAATAATAAAATAAGAGGTAAATATGCGAAAAAATTATATAAATTGGGATACATATTTTATGGGTGTAGCTTTGCTTTCAGCGATGAGAAGTAAAGATCCTAATACACAAGTTGGTGCATGTATTGTTAATCCTAGCAAAAGAATCGTTGGCATAGGATATAATGGCTTTCCTTTTGGATGTAATGATGATGAATTCCCTTGGGATAACAAAGGTGATTTTTTAGATACAAAATATCCTTATGTTGTACATGCTGAACCAAATGCAATTTTAAACTCTAACTCTCAAACTCATGATTGCACATTATATGTTTCATTATTTCCTTGTAATGAATGTGCAAAATTGATTATTCAAAGTGGGATTAAAGAAATTGTTTACATGGATGATAAATACGATGGAACTGAATCTGATATTGCCTCAAAGAAGATGTTAGATGCCGCAAAAGTAAAATATCGAAAAATTGATAAAATATCTTTGAAATTTGAATAATTTCATATAATAATATTAGAATATATTTATACGAATTAGATAAATAATTATAATTAATTTGATTTTTAATAGGAGAAAACAATGATTAAAACTTATTTTAAAGATTTATGGGGGAGAATAAAAAAACTACATGCAATTTGGAAGATACTTATAGTTTTATTTATAATGATAGAAATTTTCTTTGTTGCGGTATCATTTATAAGAACCGATTATATTCTTTATACTCCAGGTTCATTAGAAAATGCTCATACACAAGTCAGTATATTTAATACTGATGATAATTCTAACAATCTGACAAATCCTGGAAACATTTTTACAGTATCTGTATTTTCTTATGATGAAGTTTCTTTATTACAATATTGGGTAGCTAAGTCTGATAATAAGCTATTATTAGAAAATAAAGAAGAAAATGTTTTAAATACAGAAGAAGAAAATATGAGAAGCATTGTACTTAAAAAAGTTAGTTTAATGAATTCGGTAAGATATGCTTATATTAAAGCTAATAAAATTGATAGTTCTATTAATTTAAATGAAAGATATAAAGGGGTTATTGTTTCTGCAATTATAGATAATAAAGATACTGATTTGAAACCTAATGATGTTATAACTGAAGTAGAAGGTATTAGAATTACATCACTTGAACATTTTAAAGAAGTTCTTAATAGTTTATTAGGTGTTAGTAAATTTGAAAATGACTATATTTCTTTAAAAGCATCTACTGCAGAAACTACAGTAGAAGGTGAAAAATCAATTAAAATTATAAAAGAAGGAGATAGACTTCTATTAGGAATTATAGGGCATGATTATTATACTTTAAACGGGGAGAACTCTAATCCTAAGTTTAAAATCAACTATAATCCTAAAACTGATCCTTCAGGAAATAGTGGTGGAGCGATGCATACTTTGTCAATCTATAATCGCTTATTAGAAAAAGACATTACGTATGGGGCCGCAATTTGTGGGACAGGTACAATTAATCCTGATGGAACAATTGGGGCTATTGGTGGAATTGAACAAAAAGTTACCAAAGCATATTTAAGTAATGCTGAAATCTTTTTTGTGGGTGCCCCAAATTATGATGAAGCTATAAAAGCTTGTGAATTATATGGATATGATAGTAGTTTCATTAAACGTGTTGAAACTTTTGATGATATTTTAAAAGTTTTAGAAGAATATAACCTTAGTAAAGGTGGTGAAAACTCATGATGGATAGTCAAAGAACAAAAGGATTATGGAGAACAGGAAAAGACGAATTTAAAAAATTTATGAAAATTAAATTTAAAAAATCCACAAATTTTGTTTCTTACATGTTTGGTATTTTGTTAACTGCATTGCCTATTTTTCCTATTGTATGGTTTATTTTTGAGCTTGTTGAAGTTTATTGGTATAATATCGATGTAGTATATATATTTTTGCTATCTGCATGGGTGTTATTTATGTTTTGTAATGGTTTATCTAATTATATTACAATAAAAATATTAAAGGCATATGAAAAAGATATGGATGATTTACAGGCAATAGATGATAAAGCTATATTTTTCTATCAAACATTAAATATTGGCTTTGGTTTATTTATTTTAATTATTATAGCCTTTTTCTTTGTGAGTGCGATGTCATGAAAAATTTTATAATCAATAATAAAGAATTATTTATATATATAGGTATTATATTATTTCTAGTTTTTGTTGATCAAATTTCCAAATATTATGTATTTAAATATTTCGAAGTAAATCGAAGTTATAAATGCATACCGGGAATTATAGATTTTAGTCTACTATACAATAAAGGAGCTATCTTTGGAATATTAGAAGGAAAACAAACATTCTTCTTTATAGTTACAATTATTGGCTTAGGATTATTTGGATTTATGCTTAAAGATGGAAATATTAAAGAAAATCCATTTTACACTTTTGGTTTATTGTTAATCATAGCTGGAACAATAGGTAATTTTATTGATAGAATATGGTTTGGTAAAGTTCGTGATTTTATTGATTTCGCTTTTTTTAACTTTGCAAGTTTCAATTTTGCTGATATGTGTATGGTTGTTGGTGTAACTATGATCTTAATTGACTTATTATTTGGAGGATTACCTGAAAAATGGAAATAAAAATATTTATAGTTTCTAGTGAAAATAGTGGATTACGATTAGATAAATTTTTATCTAATGAATTAGAAGATGTATCTAGAACACAAATTCAAGATATAATAAAAGATAAGAAGGTAACTGTAAATCAAGAAGTGGTTAAAGCTAGTTATGTGGTTTGTGAAAATGATGAGGTTGAAATTATTATTCCAGATCCAGTTGTTATTGATATTTTACCTGAAAATATACCATTAGATGTCTACTATGAAGATTCTGATTTGATTGTAGTTAATAAACAATCAGGTATGGTTGTTCATCCTGCAGTTGGTAATTTTACAAATACTTTGGTTAATGCTCTTATGTATCATTGCAAAGATTTATCAGGTATTAATGGTGTAATTAGAGCGGGTATAGTTCATCGTATTGATAAGGATACTTCTGGATTGTTAGTATCTTGTAAAAATGATTTTGCTCATCGTGCACTTTCTGAACAGTTTTTCCATAAAACAGTAAAAAGAAAATATTATGCTATTTGTTATGGAGTAATAGAACATAACTATGGAAAGATTGATGCACCAATAGGAAGAGATACAGTTAATAGACAAAGAATGGGTGTTGTAAGCGGAGGAAAACATGCTATTACTCATTTTAAAGTAATAGAAAGATTTAAGGATTTTACTTTAATAGAGTGTGAATTAGAAACTGGAAGAACTCATCAAATAAGAGTACATATGGCTTATATTGGTCATCCAGTTGTTGGGGATCCATTATATGGTCCAAAGAAAGTAATTGGCGATAAAGGACAATATCTACATGCTAAGACTCTTGGATTTGTTCATCCACGTACAAATGAATTTTTAGAGTTTGTTTCACCTTTACCTGACTATTATGAAGAATTTTTAAATGAACTAAGATTAAATAATAAATAATTTTAATATTAAATTTTAAATTAAAAAGCACTTATTATCCTATTTATTGGTAATAAGTGCTTACTTTTTTATATAAATTTTATTTTAATACTTTTTTAACATTATTAAAATTGATTTTAGCTATTTTAATACTTTTTTAAGATTATTAAAATTGATTTTAGCTATTTTAGTTAATAGACTCTGTATATTATTTTTATACATCATCATAATGACAGCATCAACAGGTTTACCAGCTCCCTTAGGAAGATCAAATCCTACTTCATTAGATAATCTTTCAATATCTTTAAGGAACAAGTATCTAGCAATGATACTTGCACATGCAACTGAAACATATTTATTTTCAGCTTTTTCTATTAAAGTAACATCTTTAGCTACATTATCAACATTTTTAAGATAATTAAAATAATTTGATGATGTTGTGAAGGCATCAATAATAATTCCTTCATAATTTTTCACTTTTTTCTTAATGGAATTAATCACTGAATTATGCATATTAGCTTTAATGCTATTCATATTATAGTTTTGTTTTGTAACTAAATAATTATAATGTAGATTATCAAGTTTGATAACTTCATAATCAATCATTTTCATTAGTTCTGGTGCTAATTCAAGAATATAATTATCGGTTAACTCTTTAGAGTCCTTTACTCCCAACTTTGTTAATAAATCAATATTATCAACAGTTACATAAGCAGCCACTACAAATATACTTCCGAAGAAATCACCAGTACCTACTTCATCAGTACCTATTAAATTTTTTAATATTTTAATTTCTTCTTGTTTATTTTCAATTTTTATTTCTTGATCAATATTTAATAGTTTAAATATTTCATTCGCCACAAGTTTTTCTGTTGTTCCCTGAAGCATTATTGTTTTTGTTTTAAAAATTGTTAGTGTTGTAGTGTTGATTTTTGCTCTAAAAAGTGTATAATTATTAGTAAGAGGTAAAGAACTACTAGAGTATGAGTCGATAATTTTTTGTATTTGGCTATCATTAAGGGTTATAGGAAATCTCATAGCTTATCATCCTTTCTGAAATCATATTATATATTTATTAATTTTATATTTGTTAATATTATATTAATTAATATTTATATAATTAAATAAATTTCAAATTTTGATTTGAGCACATTCGCT
>JAZNJG010000008.1:0-12535 GCA_045577945.1 Bacilli bacterium
TATGAAAATATGTTATAATATTATGTAATTAACAAATAAAAATTAGGATGTTCTAAAATGAATAATATTTATAATACAAATAAGTGTAATATTTATCTTTATCAAATATCAAATGAAGATTTTATAAATGAAAAAGATATAAATAGCATCTATCCAGAACTAAGGAAAAAAGAACTAAAAAAAATAAAAAATGAAAAAAAATTAAAAGAAAAATATTATTCTTGGGAAGTTTTAAAGATGGCAATTATGAACTCTTATGGATATGAGTTTAATAAAATAGGCTTTAGTAAAAGTGATAATGGAAAATGGGAATGTGATAAATGTTTCTTTAGCATATCGCATTCAAATGATGTTATAGCAATAGCTATATCAAACCATAATGTTGGAATAGATATAGAATATATTGATAAGTTCAAAGATAAATTTTCCGATGTAGAAATATTAAATAAATTTGCTCGAAGAATAAGTAATGAATTTGATGAGACTATAGATTCAAATAATTATGAAAGTAAATTAATTGATGTAGTTAAAACATGGACGACAAAAGAAAGTATATTTAAATTAAATGGGAGTAATGGTTTTATTCCTAATAAGATTATTTGTGACAAAGTGAGTAGATCATATAAAGTGTTAGGTGATAAATATATCTTTACTGTAACTGATGATTTAAATAAAACTAATATGAATATATACGATGATGTTTATTTAATAGATAAAGAAATAATAAAATTAGATGACGTTAAATACATAAATTAATAATAGTATTAAAAGGGGTAATAAGTATGAAAGTGAATGTAATAGGTGCAGGATTAGCTGGTTGTGAAGCTAGTTATTACTTAGCTAATCATGGCATAAAAGTTGATTTATATGAGATGAAACCTAATAAGAAGAGTCCTGCCCATAAAAGTGATTTGTTTGGAGAACTTGTTTGTAGTAATTCTCTTCGTGCCGCAAGCATAGAAAATGCGGTAGGGTTATTGAAAGAAGAAATGAGAAGATTAGGTTCATTGATAATTGAAGCGGCTCTAGCCACAAAGGTAAATGGTGGTGGAGCTTTAGCGGTGGATAGAGATTTATTTGCAATGTATATTACTTCTAAAATAAAGAATCACCCGAATATAAATGTTATTTCTGAAGAAGTTACTAAGATCCCTAATGGCCCTACAATTATTACAAGTGGTCCGTTGACTAGTGATGCCCTTGGAGAGAGTATAAAAGAATTCGTTGGGAAAGACTACCTATATTTTTTTGATGCTGTTGCTCCAATTGTAACGAAAGAATCAATCAACACTGATATAGCTTACTTAAAGAGCAGATATGATAAAGGAGAAGCATGTTATTATAATTGCCCAATGACTGAAGAACAATTCGATAAATTTTATGATGCTTTAATTAACGCTGAAAGAGTGAAATCTAAAGATTTTGAAATGAAAGTATTTGAAGGCTGTATGGCTGTTGAAGATATGGCTGATCGCGGGAAACAAACATTACTATTTGGACCGATGAAACCTAAAGGATTGAGATTTCCAGGAACTATGGAAACTCCATTTGCGGTGGTACAGTTAAGAGAAGATAATAGTCAAAAAACATTATATAATATGGTAGGCTTTCAAACTCATTTAAAATGGGGAGAACAAGATAGAGTGTTTAGAATGATTCCTGGTCTTGAAAATGCTGAGTTTGTGAGATATGGTGTAATGCATCGTAATACTTACATAAATTCTCCGGGAGTTTTGAATAAATATTACCAATCTGTTAAAAGAGAAGATTTATTTTTTGGTGGACAAATTACAGGTGTTGAAGGTTATGTGGAAAGTTCATCATCTGGATTAGTTTGTGGGATAAATATGGCTAGATATTTAAAAGGTAAACCTTTAATAGATTTCACAAATTTAACTGCAACTGGTGCATTGAGTACATATATTAGCACTGAACATGATGATTTTTCACCGATGAATGTTAATTTTGGAATCTTTGAACCTATTGAAATAAGACAAAAGAAGTTAGAAAGAAAAAAATCTTATGCTGAGAGAGCACTTAAAAAATTAGAGGAGATCATTGGTGAATTAGATGAATGATTATGATATTATTGTAGGATATAAAGATTATTTAGATGTTGAAAGGGGATATTCTGAATATACTCTTCAAAATTATATGAATGATATTGATGAGTATGTTAATTATTTAAAAGAAAATAAATATAAGGGGATTTGTAATTGTACATTAAATATTGCTAGGTTTTATATTGCATATTTAAATAGAAAAAAATATAAAGCTACAACTATTTCTAGAAAATTATCAAGTTTAAGAGGTTTGTATCGCTATATGGTAAGGGAAGGACATGTAAAGGTAAATATCTTTAATGAGATTAGTACACCTAAAAAAGAAAAACTTTTACCAAAGATGCTTTATGTAGACGAAATAGAAGCGATGTTCGATGTTATAGATTGTTCTAAAGCGATTGGAAAAAGAAACTATTGCTTATTAGAAATGCTTTATGATACGGGAATGCGTGTAAGTGAAATATGCAATTTAGAAATAAATGATATAGATTTCTCAGCAAATTATATTACGGTGTTTGGTAAAGGAAAAAAAGAAAGAACAGTTCCGATGCCTGATTCTCTTAAAAGTGCAGTAATGGATTATCTTTCATTTGCTAGAAATGAATTATTGTTAAAAGATAAAAGCAGTGAAAAAAGGACTAGTAAATTCTTTTTAAATCATAGAGGTGGACCACTTACTACAAGAGGTGTAAGAGTTATACTAGATGAAATAACTAATCAAACATCTGAACAAATTAAAATTCATCCTCATGTATTAAGACATACATTTGCTACGCATTTGTTGAATGGGGGAGCTGATTTAAGAAGTGTACAAAGTTTATTAGGTCATGTTAATTTATCAACTACACAAATATATACCCATGTATCTAAGGAACAACTAATTGCTCAATATTCAAAATTTCATCCTCATGCAGATAACAAGGATACTGATGATTAAATATTTTAAATATAAGTGGTAAAGATATGAGAAAATTTTTAAAAGTAAAGATAGAAGAATATAATAAATATAAAGATTATTTTAAATATGAAGATATAGTGATTCCTCAAAGACAAACAAGTAGATCTTGTGGATATGATTTCGTAAGTCCTCATGAACTAATAATTAACCCTTATGAAGTAAAAGTAATATATTCAGGAATTAAATGTGCTTTAAATAATAATGAGTATTTAATGCTAGCTGTTAGAAGTTCCATTGGAATAAAAAGAGGGATTGTCTTAGCTAATCAAATAGGAATAATAGATGCAGACTATTTTGAAAATCAAGATAATGATGGACATATTATGATAGCTTTAAGGAATGTTACTAATGAAAGTGTTGTGATCAAAAAAGGAGAAAGAGTAGTACAAGGAATTATAATGAATTACTTGATAACTGATGATGATGACCCAAAAAGTGAAAAACGAAGTGGTGGTATTGGGAGTACAGGAAAATAATATTAGCAATATAAAATAATATTATAATTAGGAAATAATCGATTGTTATAAATTTGTTTTTGTGATAAAAAAGGTGTAGCAAATTAATTTGTTATGCCTTTTTAAAATTATTGTATAAGAAAAAATAAATTATTGTATAAGGAAAAATATAGTTAATAAATTAATTAGAAAAAAGTTCTTAAAATAAATATTGCAAATCTGAGCAAAATATGGTATAATACTAAAGGCAAATAAAAATACACACATAGTTTGAGAATATCGTTTTGTGTGTTTAAGTTATTATATAACTAGTTATTATATAACTATTTAAACATTGCGTGTATTTGTTGAAGACTATGGAGGCCAAAACAAAATAAAAAAAAGGAGATTAAAAAAATGGCAGTAATTACTAAAAATCAATTACTAGAAGCAGGAGTTCATTTCGGTCATAATACTCGCCGCTGGAACCCTAAAATGAAAGAGTATATTTTTGGAGAACGTAATGGTATCTATATTATCGATTTAGATAAGACAGTTGACAAAGTTGAAGAAGCTTATAAGAATTTATTTGCAATTGCTCAAAACAAAGGTAAAGTAATTTTTGTTGGAACAAGAAAACAAACTCAAGATGTTATTAAAGAAGAAGCTCTTCGCTCTGATTCTTATTATGTTGACCAAAGATGGTTAGGTGGAACTTTAACTAATAATAAAACTATTAGAAAGAGTATCAATCGTTTATCTGAAATTGAAAAAATGGAAGAAGATGGAACTTTTGAAGTATTACCTAAGAAAGAAGTTGCTGGACTTCAAAAAGAAAAAGAAAGATTATTAAAATTCTTTAGTGGAATTAGAGATATGGTTAAATTACCTGATGCTATGGTAGTTGTTGACCCTAAAACTGAACATAATGCAGTTGCTGAAGCTCGTCGTTTACACATCCCTGTATTTGGATTAGTTGATACAAACTGCGATCCAGATGATGTTGACTATGTTATTCCTGCAAATGATGACGCAATTCGTTCTGTAAAATTAATCGTTGCTACAATGGCAAATGCAATCGTTGAAGCAAATGGTGGTACACCAATCGTTGTTGAATTCACTGATGAACCACAACCAGAAGAAAGACCTCGTCGTCCTTATAACAACCGTAATAATAAAGGCAACTTCAACCAAAGAAGAGAAGCTAGACCAAGATTCAATAGAGAAGACAAAGGTCAAAAACAACCTAAAGCTGAAGCTCCAAAGGCTCAAGAAGCTCCAAAAGCTGAAATTAAAAAAGAAGAAAATACTGATAAAGAATAATTTGTAAAAAAATTATCAAAATGACAAAACAAATCTAAATATAAATTTAAAAAATAATAAGGAGATATTATTATGATCACTGCTCAAATGGTAAAAGAATTACGTGAAATGACTAGTGCAGGTATGATGGATTGCAAAAAAGCATTAACTGCAACTAACGGAAATATGGATGAAGCTGTTAAATGGCTTAGAGAAAACGGAATTATGAAAGCACAAAAGAAAGAAAGTCGTATTGCTGCTGAAGGTGTATGTAAAGTTGCTGTTGATGGTAATTTTGCTACAGTATTCGAAGTAAATAGTGAAACTGACTTTGTTGCTAAAAATGAAAAATTCATCGCTTTAGTTGAAAAAATTGCTGCAGCTATTTTAGCTAACAAAGCTAAAAATGATGAAGAAGCATTAAACGCTGTTGTTGATGGTGAAAAAGTTTCTGATTTAATCGTTGCTGCAGTAGCAACAATTGGAGAAAAAATTTCTTTAAGAAGAGTTTCTTTAATTGAAAAAACTGATAGCCAAGTATTCGGAGCTTATACTCATATGAATAATAAGATCGTTTCTTTAGTAGTATTAGAAGGCGGTTGTGCTGAATGTGCTAAAGATGTTTGTATGCATGTAGCTGCTATGAACCCTAAATATATTGATAAATCATTTGTTGATCAAGAATATTTAGCAAGCGAAACTGAAGTATTAAAACAAGAAACAATAAACGAAGGTAAACCTGCTAATATCGTTGACAAAATCGTTGCTGGTAAAGTACAAAAATTACTTAAGAGCATCTGTTTAGTTGACCAACCATTCGTTAAGAATGAAGATGTTACAGTTGGCCAATTCGTTGCATCAAAAGGTGCTGCAGTTAAAGTTATGATTCGTCTAGAAGTTGGCGAAGGAATCGAAAAGAGACAAGACGATTTCGCAGCAGAAGTAATGGCTGCAGTTAATAAAAAATAATAGTAAAATATAAGGCACGTAATTTTATGTGCCTTTTGAAATATCTAATTTGCGGAGTATAAGATAATATGAAGAAAAGAATTATTTTAAAATTAAGTGGAGAAGCTTTAGGTGGCAATAGTCAAGGTATTGACCATGGTAAAGTTTTAGACGTGGCTCGTGAAATCAAGAATTTATATGATCAAGGTGGAATTCAATTAGCAATCGTTGTTGGGGCTGGAAATATCTGGAGAGGCAGAGATGCTATTGAACATGGAATGAATCGTTCTAGTGCAGATTATATGGGAATGCTTGGAACAATTTTAAATGCATTAGCACTACAAAGTGCGTTTGAAACAATTGGATTAGATGCAAGAGTTATGACATCATTATCAATTCCTCAAGTTGCAGAACCATATATTAGAGGTAGGGCATTATCAGATTTAGAAAAAGATCGTATAGTCATCTTTGGTGGGGGAACTGGAGTTCCATATTTCTCAACTGATACAACTGCTGCATTAAGATCTTGTGAATTAGGTGCTGACTTAATTTTAATGGCAAAAAATGGTGTAGATGGTGTATATGATAAAGATCCTCGTAAATATGAAGATGCAAAAAGATTTGTAAAACTAAATCATCAAGATTTAATTTCAAAAAATTTACAAGTTATGGATTTAACAGCTGCCGCAATTTGTAAAGATAATAATATTGATATTTATGTGTTTGATATGAATAAACCAGGTAACATTGCCAAAGCAGTAAAAGATTATTCATTTGGTACTCTTATCACAAGTAAATAATTAAATTAAAAATTTATTGATTAATTTAAATTTATATTATATAATTAATTATAAATATTTAATTTATAATCACAAAAAATGAAAGGAATTTTTATTATGCCAGATACTATTATTTTAATGGGCGAAGAAAGAATGGAAAAGACTATTGAATCTTTGAAAAAAGATTTAGGATTAGTTCGTACAGGAAGAGCCAATCCTTCTGTATTAAATGATGTAAGAGTAAACTATTATGGTGTACCTACTCCTATTAATCAAATGGCTTCAATTAGCGTTCCTGAAGCTCAACAAATCGTTATTAAACCTTTTGATAAATCTCAATTAAGAGAAGTTGAAAAAGCAATTCAATTAGCGGATTTAAACTTAGTTCCTCAAAGTGATGGAACAGTTATTAGAATTAACTTTCCTGCATTAACAGAAGCAAAACGTAAAGAATTGTGCAAAGATGTTAAAAAACTAGGAGAGGAAGCAAAAGTTGCTTGTAGAAACATTCGTCGTGACTGTAATGAACAATTAAAGAAAATGGAAAAGAATCATGAAATCTCTGAAGATGATTTAAAAGATTATAATGATGAAGTTCAAAAGATGACTGATAAGTTCATTGCTAAAGTAGATGAATTAACAAAAGAAAAAGAAAAACAAGTAATGGAAATCTAGATATTTAAGATGGCTAAAGCGCCATCTTTTTTTAATAAAGAAATAAATAACTCTATTTTTAAAATATAATAAAAAAAAATAACTAAGTTGACTAAAAAAATAAAATAATATATAATTTTTATATACATTATGTGTAATTAAAGGTGGTGTAATATAATGATTAGAATCAGAAAAAATATTATAATTATATTTTTATTAACATTTGTAACTTTATTCTTTATTGGATGTGATATCTTTACTCCAGTAGAAGATGATCCTCAAGATAAAGAAGTGAAAGTATCAGGAATTGTTGAAGATAATATATACAAAAATGAATATTTTGATTTATCACTTACGATTCCTGCACATTGGTACTTTGTAAAAGAAGGAAATGAGCCCTTAACTTTTTTTTCGGATAGGACTGATGAAGATAAAAAGGTAAGTGAACTTAACATAGAGTGCTTAGCGTTAAATGATGTAACTGGTGATGCTATCGAAATAACAGTTGAAAAGATTCCTAATCTTTGGTCATATGATATGTGGAAGTCTAGAAACGAATATTTTAATAATATACCTAATGCATTTGGCAGCACTGGTGCTCAATTAGTAGAGATTTCTAATAAGGAATTTGATGGAAGAGGATATGTTATATATAATCAAGAAAGTCAAATATGTGGAAGAGCAGCATTTTATTACACTGCTGTTGAAAACTATATTATTTGTGTAACTTTAATTGCCGATAATTTCTTTATTGAAACTGGTCTAAGTAAATCAATTGGTAGAATGATAGATTGGTTTGGAACTTTTACAAGTCCATCAACGAAACCTAATGCAGATAATGGCGGATATTATTTAAATGATATTATTTCGCCATCATATACAAGTACGTTTTTCTATTCAGGTTACCGCAGAGATCAACCGTTTGAAATAGCGGGGAAAACATATTATGATTGCATTCCTCTAGATAATGGTCAATCTTTTGGACCAGGAAAGACTAAAGATGCTATTTTCTATTTAGATGGTAAAACTTATAAAGAATTAACTTTTACAGTTGGTGTTATGGATGAAAAAATAACTACTAGAACAAAGAGTTATGCTGCGTTTGAAATATTATTTGATGATAAACAAGTATGGGAAGAAAGATTCTATGCTTTCACTAAGCCAGAAACATTTACCATCGATATAACTGGAGTAAAAAAACTTACATTTAGAATTAGAGATAATTGGACATTAACTGAATTGTGTATTGCTGATCCAATTATTTCAGAGGAAAAGCGAATCATTGATAATACAATACAAGTAGTTGATGAAACAGTTGATTTCCTTGATAATGCTATACAATATTATAAAGATACTTCAACAAGTATATATTATGGTAATGAAGGTAAAACATTTACTGTTAGTGGAAAACAATACAATAAAGGATTAATCCTTCATGATACAAGAGCATTTAATGGAAATATTTATTTTAATCTTGAGGGGAAATATACACAATTCAACTTTTCAGTTGGTGTTATAGCTGAAACAATATATCCAAATAATGGATGGTTAAATATCTATCTAGATGGAAAGAAGATTTTAGATGTATCATTGGATTATGATGTTCCAAAGAAATCCTATTCTTTAGATGTTAGCGGAGGTCATATACTTTGTATCGAAAGTTCAAGCGGAGATGATTATGGAATTCATCAAGCAGATTATGCTCTTTATAATATGACATTAGGAAAAGAAATTAAAGAAGATGTAGATAAAATTAATCCAGGTAGTTATAAATTAATCAGTGAAATTGGTGAACCTTTCTCAACAAGAGGCGTTAATGTTTATGATGGTTCTACAAAATTTAGAGGATATTATGTTGGTGATATTTTTTATAATGAAGGAATATCAATGATGTCTATATATAGCATTTTATCTTCTTCAGTTACAGAAGCTGACCCCGCAAAAGCATCTTTTGATTTAGGTGGAAATTTCAAGTATTTAACATTTACAGTTGGTAGAGTAGATAAAAGTCATGTAGAAAATGATGTTTTAGTAGTATATGGAGATGGAAAAGAACTTGCACATTATGAACTAGTAGCTACTGATTTTTCTCAACAATATGAATTGAATGTTGAAGGGGTTGAAGTTTTACAATTCCAACTTCTAGGATTTGCTAAACTTCTCCGTGGAACATATATGGTTGCAGATATTGCGGTTCATACTGATGAAATAAACTATGTCGATTTCCCTAAACCTGAACAAGCAGAATTTCCTGAAGAAGTAGATTTAATGGAAAGATTTAAACCATATGAGTATATGAGTTCAGAAGGTAATGGTCATGATGCAGTTAGATATTTTAATGGGATATTTGATGGAAGTGACAATAAAAAATATTTTACAATTGATGGAATAAATCATAACAGAGGATTTGTATTATCTACATCCGTGTATTTATCATTAGATGGTGTTAGTGGCATTGTTGGAGCTAGTTTAGCAACATTGACTATTTTTGCAATAGTAGCTTCTTCAGAGGTTAGTCAGGCTTCATTTGCATGTTTTAATTTACATGAACAATATAAAACTTTGACATTTAATATTGGAGTTGTTGATGGACAAAATGAAAATGATAATAGAAGTCAACCATATGATAAACTTTATGTTATTGCTGATGAAAAAATAGTTGGTGAATATATACTAACTGGTGATATGGCAACAAAAGAAATAACTGTGGATATTGCAAATTGTGGAAGATTAGCATTCTGGTTAGACCATAATAAAAATTCTTATTCATATGGTATCTTTGATGCAAATATTAAAAAATAAAACATAATATAAAAATATGAGGTTGTATTATAACTTATGTTATATATAACCTCTTTTCTTATTGAATATATTTATTTTGATGATTTGCTTTTTTATAAAAAAGGTGATATAATTAAACAAAGGATGTGAGAAAATGCCGGAAAAATATGAACATAATTTATTTGATTATTTGAATCTAAATGAAAATGAAACTAAAACAAACATCAAAGAAGGTAGTATTGTCTTTATGGATAAATCATTTGATGAACTGAATATACCGGACATTTTTATGCCTTTGGGAAAATCTGGTAGAGGAAGTCACAAAATTAAAAAGTTTAAAGATTTAATGTTCTATAAGTTTGATGAAATAATACCTCAAATTAAAAAGAATAACCAATATATATTTACAAAATATATTGATTTAATATGTCATGGTTTTGAACATTATGAATTAAACTTTTTAAATGCGATAAAAGAAATAAATGGATTTGATATCTTACTTAAAAGAGCGAATGGTGAAAAACTAGAATCTATTGGTCAAAAAGCATCACTAACAAGAGAAAGAATTCGTCAAATTGAGAAAAGTTCAATTGAAGAAGTATTAGTATATGCAGTAACTTATTTTGAAGTAAAGAATAATAACGGCTACTTTAAAGACATGCTATTTTATAATTTTAAAGATATGTTTAGATATACTAATGATGCTGAAGTTGTCAAAGTAATTGAATATGCTCTAAAAAGTAAAAATAACTATTCTTTTGCAATTTATAGTCAAGACTTTGATGCCTTCATTAACCCAACAAAAAAGTCTAATATTAATCAAATAAAGAAACTTATAAATTTAAACGATCATTTTAATTATTTTGATTGCTTTGCTAAAATTAACAATACTTTAATATTTAATAATAATATTTTAGATTTTACTTTTGATATTTATAAAAACTATTTAACAAATAATAATTATTCATTCAAGGGTAATTTAGCAATGAAACCTGGAACATGCACAACAAATTCAATCTTATCACAGGCGATAAGGGAGTTTTATCCAAAAGGGATAGTGCTTGATGAACAAGGAATCAAAGATTTACAAAAAAAATTATTCAATAAATATAAATATGATTTTAAGATATTATCCGCAATCTCTAAAATTGACGAGCTAAACCCAGAATTAATTGTTTGGGGAAAACAAGTGAGAACTCATATTGATAATGTTCATATTAAAGAAGAAAAAAGACAAGAGATTATAAATGAGTTTGAAAAAATAATAGAAAATAGTTCTTATATTTTATTAGATGTTATTTATAATAATGATGAAATTATTAAAATTCTAAACAAAACAGAAATTAATGATAAATACAAGTTATATGGTTATTTAAAATATTATTTAAAAGAAAAATATTATTTTAAAAAGATGGCTGTTAGAAAACTAGATTTAAAAGAATATACTTTAAATGAATTAGTTTATAAATATATTGATGAAAATGACAATGCTAGTATAGAAGAAATAGTAAATAAATTAGATATATCTTTACAGTCCGTTCAATCAATTATTAGGGATGATATAAGAATTATTCAAACAAAAAAAGGATACACTTTAGCTCATAAGATAAAGATTTCAAAAGCTGATTTAAAAGAAATATTTGTAAAAACTGAAGAAGATTTGTTTGATGATTCACATAAATACGGATACACGAGAAGCGGATATTTACATAAAGATAATTTATTTAATAATCATAAAGAGGAATGGGAAAACATGGGAATAAATGATTCACAAATGTTATACCACATTATTAGATATTATTATTCTGATAAATTTCACTTTTATACTCCATATATTCAATCATTAGAATTTGACTTTGCAATTACTTTTAAAAAGATCATAAGTGATTACTTCAGTAAAAATGAAGGTATTATTGATATCGAAAAGACTCAAAAAGATATTGGTTATATATCAAATACAAAAGATTTTTCATTAATCTATAGCTTAAAATCTTTTGATATCAAATATTTCCGTATGGGATTTGATAGAATGGCCTTATTAGATAATATCACTTTTGATGATATAACAAAATATATGCTCAATAATAGATTAACTGAATTCTTCGAAAGTCATGAATATGCCCTAGAAAAGGATTTAGAAAAGTTATCAAGAGGTTTATATTATTTCGTAAATGATGATAAATGTTATATGAATTATTACGCACTATGCTCATATATAGAAAATTATAGCAAAGAATATTTTGCTCTATGCTCATTAGGTATTAATAATTATATAACATCTAAATATGCAGTAGTGTGCAAGTCAATGAAAGATATTAATTATTTAGAGTTTGTGTATAAAGTTATACGAAAAACATATACAGGACCTAACGCTAATAAATTAGAGGTTTTGAAGTTTATTAGGGATAATAAATTACTTCTTAACGTCCCAGTAGGTTTATTTAATGAATATCTTGATGTAGTAGATGATACATTAATATTTAAATCATAAAAAAATAACGTTTTCAAAAAATACTTCCTTTTTTCTGTAAAAGGGAGTTTTTTTATAAAATTTTTATTTTAAAAATCTTTTAATTAAGTTTTTGATTTTGTTTTGAAAAAAATGTAATAAATGGT
>JAZNJG010000009.1:0-7872 GCA_045577945.1 Bacilli bacterium
TGTACTTCATCTAAAAGTGCTTATGGAAATATCTTTACAATTAGAAGAAATAGAGAAGATGAATATAATTCTTTAGTAAAACCTAGTAGTGAAGTTTATGACTATTTACTAGCTCTTTATGAAAAAAACTATATTACAAATATTATTAGATAATTTAGTTTAAGGTTTAGCATATGATAGGAATTAAATATAGAATAAAGAGACAAGAAGTGGAAAAAGATTTTAATAAATCAAAATTTTTTGGAGCACCATTTTTTCCAGAAGGGTTAGTAGAAACTTTAGATGAAGATGATGTATTTATTTGTCAAATTAATTTAGAAGATATAGAACATTTTAATTGTGCTCTACCTAAAAGGGGCTATTTATATTTTTTCATTAACGTAAGTTCATATCAATATGAAGGGAAAGTCTTTTATGTTGATTATACTTCTTCTATAAAAAATGATTTTGTTGTGATAGATGATATAAATGATGATTTTCTAGATGACTATCAAATACCTTCACCAATGCATATGGAATTTTACAGAATCGATAATGATTCTCAAAAAGAATTTTCTTGGGAAGACTTTGATATACAGTTATTTGGAGAATGTCCAGATTTTATCGAAGAAGAATATAGGTTAGAAGGATATAGATGTTTGTTGATGATTGATACAATGGGAGTAGATATTTTCCCAAGTTTTGGTTCATTAGATGGGTATATATTATTTATGATAAAAGAAGAGGATTTAATTAATCAAAATTTTAATAATATTTTATTAATTACATGGGATAGTTAAATGGAAAAAAATACAGATAATATAAGTAATAAAAAACAAAGTGGCAAAATCAAAATAAAAGATAAATATAGGATATATTTATTACCAATAGGTAATAGAATTAAACTAATAGGATCATCACTAGTAGGCTTAATGCTAGCATGTTATTTGTCAAGAATAAATGTCATGACTACTTTAGTTAATATTCTCATAATTATCACAGCAATATATTTTTGTTATACTGTATACATATCGTTTAATTATTACATATATTTAGACTTTCAAGGGAAAGTTTTAATAATAAAAGATTTCTTTAAAAATAAAAAAGATAAGTATGACTTATCAATAGCAAGGTTAAAAGAAATCAAGTTTTCAAATGGATATGGAAATCTTAAAAAAAGCAATTACTCTATTATATTTGTTTTTGATTCTTTTGAAATAAAAGTAGATAACTGGTCCTTTGCAAGCAAAAATATTTTCATTGGTAAAGTTGATTACCATAATCAAAGAAATAGACTAAGTATGTTTACAATGAAGACAAATTTAAGATTATATGAAGAGAATAAACTAAAACTACATAATTAAAATATATTAATATAGGGATTAATTGTAAATAAAAAATACAAATAAAATATAGACATAAATAAAATATAGAATGAGGTTAATAATATGAATGATTTTTCAGCCCTGAATCCAAGTTTTTATATAAATGAATACAGAAAGTTAACAGGAACTAAATTAGAACTATTTAAAGGGAAAGATAAAGTATATGATGTTCTATCTGGAAAAAGTAAAATTGATAATACTAATATTTCATATCTTTGTGGGATACTTGGAATGACAAATGATTATTGGAGAGGCATACAAGAAAAATATGATATGAATAAATATAATAATCCGGATATAGAAATTGATTATGCCTTATTAAGTGATATGATGCATGAGATTTTATGTCTTGGTAAGACAAGAAAATTAATTGATGAAGAAGGCTACATGGAAATTTATAATTTATTAGAAGATATAAATGAGCAAGAGGTTTTCGATCGTAATATTAATTATTTTGACGTTTTATCAATTTCTCAAAACTCCATACACATAATATACCAAATAAATAAAGATAAAATAAGAGCTCTTTATGGTCATGATAAAAAATTAAATATAAAGACAAATGTGGATATTCCAGAGCAATATGTATATTTCACTTGTAACAAGGATTATATAAAAGACAAAAAATTTATTTCTTCTAACAAAAACGAGTTTAAATATTTTTCAAAAATAAAGAATGCGTATGAAGCTAAAGAAGAAGATGAATTAGTATTGTTTGTTGATACGAAAACAGCATTAAGAAATGGCATAGAGTTTAAAAAAATAGGGAATAATGTATGGAATAGTACAGAAATATGTGAGGACGCCATAATGTATGAAGACTTCTTTAAAAAAGGCATGAATGTATTAGGAGATAATCCTTCATATGAAGAAGGGATACAAAACTTTTATATGGGATGTAGGAATAATGATGTAAGATGTAAAATAGGAACTATGTTATGTGAGCTTAAAGAGAAGACATATCAACAATGGAAAGGTTCTGCAGAACTGCACAAAAAAATATATAATAAAGTAAAATACCAAAATGTTGCAAGTTTAATAGTAAGAAATGAAGAATATCTTTATAAAGAAGCAGAGTTTCAAGTTCATAAATATAATGAATACTTAGAAAAAATAAAATCACTAGTTGAAGAAGTAGAAGAATTAAATATGCTAGGGGATGAAGATTCTGCAAGGTTATTAACATTAATAAATAAATTAGGCATATAAAGAAAAAACATATAAAGTAACTAAAAAAAATAAAAAAAGGAAACAAAATGAGTAAACTAAATGTTATTGTAATTGGATGTGGAAGATGGGGTAGTTTCATAGGATGGTATTTAGATAATATCGGACATAATGTTACAATCTATGGAAGAGAAACTTCACAAACATATCAATCATTAAAACAAAAAAGAGAAAATGAATATATAAAGATAAAAGATAGCGTTAATATTTCATCTGATTTGTCAATAGTAAATAATCAGGATGTGATAATAGTTTCTGTAAATTCCCAAAGTTTAAGAAACGTTTGTTTAGAACTTAATAATTATAATTTAAAAGATAAAATTGTTGTTTTATGTATGAAAGGGCTAGAGGAAAGAACAGGAAAAAGATTAACTGAAATAGTTACAGAAACTATTGATGAGTCAAATAAAGTTGCGGTGTGGATTGGCCCAGGACATGTTCAATCGTTTTATTCTGGAATACCTAATTGTATGGTTATCGATAGTGATGATTATCAAACCAAAGATTTCATAATTCAAAATTTTTCAAGTGATTTGATTAGGTTTTATTATGGGAATGATTTAATAGGGAATGAAATAGGAGCTGCTTCAAAAAATGTCATTGGAATTGCGGCAGGGATGCTTGATGGATTTCAATTAACTTCTTTAAAAGGTGCATTAATGTCACGAGCTACAAGAGAGATTTCGAGATTAATTAAAGCATTAGGTGGGAATGAATTATCTGCATATGGTCTTTGTCATTTAGGTGATTACGAAGCAACAGTCTTTTCAGAGTTTAGCCATAACCGTAAATTCGGAGAATTGTTTGTCAAAAAGGTTGAATATAATCTATTAGCTGAAGGATATTATACTGTTAAAGCGTTGATGGTTTTAGAAGAAAAAACTGGTGTTGATTTACCTATTTGTAATGCAGTATATGATGTTTTATATAAAGGAAAGGATCCAAAAGAAACATTAGGAGCATTATTTAAGAGAAGTTTGAAAGAAGAGTTTTAATAAGGAAGAGTTTTAATGATATATACTAAACTTACAAAAAAGGCAATGGTTCTTGCTTTTGAAAAGCACAAAAATCAGTTAGATAAATCCAATATTCCATATATGTATCATATATTTAATGTTGCAAAAGATATGGATGATGAAGTAACTACATGTGTTGCTTTACTACATGATATAATAGAAGATACTGACATAACTTTAAATGACTTATACAATCTTGGATTTTATGAAGAAATAATAGAAGCTATAAAATGTATGTCACATCCTTCGCATTTATCAGAAGAAGAGTATCTAAATTATATTAAGGAAATTAAAGATAATAAAATAGCTAGAAAAGTAAAACTTGCAGATTTAAAACATAATTCATTATTATCGAGATTTGATACAATAACAGATAAAGATATAGATAGATATAATAAGTATCAAAAAGCAATAGCAATACTTGAAGGAAAATAATAGAAATAGAAGATTACTAAAGACCACTTTAAAGAGTGGTTTTTATTATTTAAATTGTTTGAAAAATAATAGTATATTTGCTATAATAAATTTATTATGAGGTATAGAATATGAAAAAACTGTTAAGTCTATTATTTATATTTGTTTTATGTTTATTTTTTGTAGGATGCAACGAGCCAAACATTCCTGATGACCCAAATAATCCAGTTGAGCCTGGAAACCCTAGTAATCCAAATGATCCAAATAAAGATGATCCAAATAAAGATGATCTAGACAAACCTGTTTTGTTGAATGAAAAAATAGTGATTTTTCATACTGATGATATGAATGGAGTATTAGAAGAAACTAATACATCGATTGGCATTAGTAAAATTGCCACATTAAAGAAAGAAACTATGAATTCATTATTGCTTGATTCTGGTGATGCCACATATGGCTCAATGCTTTCTTATTTATCTAATGGTAAAGATGTAATAGAATTAATGAACATTGCAGGATATGATGCTATGGCATTAGGGGATTTAGATTTTAGTAACGGATATTTAGCTTTAATCGAAAATGTTTCCTCAGCAAATTTCCCAATTATATCAGGTAATACTTATTTTCAAGGAAAAAGATTATTGGAAAACGATAATTACAATGGAAGTTATATAATAAAAGAAATCGGAAAAGCAAAATTAGGAATTATTGCAATCACTACAAGTGAAAGCAAATATAGTAATAATCCGAAAGAGATAAGCTCTATTACTTTTAATGATGAAATTGAAGAGGCAAAGAAAGCTATAAATGAGATAAAAGATAATGTTGATGCAATTGTTATTTTATCTCATATTGGAAATGAAAATAATATGTCAATAACAGTTAATCAGTTTTGTGATAGTATTCAAACTATTAAAGATAATAAAGTAGTGGCTATTATTGATGGTAATTCGGATATTGTAAATAGTAAGATGAATGATAACACCTTGATTTGTCAAACAGGAAGTAATTTAGAAAATATTGGAAAATTAACTATTACATTTACTGATGGAGTAGTAAGCTTGACAGATGAACTTTTAGATAAATCATCATTCAAGGACATTAAATCAGACCAAGTAATAGATGAAAAAATAGATAATATCAAAAATTCATATGAAGAAATACTATCAAAAGAAATTATTGATATTCCATTTACATTATGGGGCGGTTCATTGAATGATAAATATATTGCTCAGATAACTGAAACAAATTTAGGTGATTTAATCTGTGATTCAATATTAGCAAAAGCAAGTGAAATATTAGATTATATTCCTAATAAATATCGAGATTTACCGTTGATATCATTAAAATATGGTAGCAATATTAAAAATGGAATAAGTATGGGTAAAGTATCTTATGATCATTTATTCTCTTTGTATGATGATTTAGATTTAAATAATAACATTGAATTAAAAAAGATAAATAGTAAATACTTGTTTGATTTATTAGAAAAGAGTGTAAGTAATATTGTTGGGGTGAATGGAAATAACACTTTAGAAGGAAGTTATTTTGAAGGATATTTACAAATTGGAGGCTTTAAATTCATTTATAACCCAAATAACCCAGTGGGAGAAAAAGTTACTAAAGTTATTTTGGATAATGGAAAGCAACTTTCAAAAAAAGAAGATGGAGAATTACTTCTTTGTGCTGAGGAAGGTTTATGCGAGGGTGACTTTGTGGCTGTTGTTGGAAATGAAATTGAAACAGTTACTAAGTATTTTAAATATATATCTGAGAATAAAGAGATATTAAGTAAATATGAATATTCTCAAAAAAGAATAATTCCTGAGAATATTGAAGAATATTACGCAACTTTCTTTATTGAAAAGTCAAAAAATTCAACTTTAGAAGTTGTGGTTGATGGTAAGGATATTTTAAAGATAAAGGTTGATAGAGATGGTTATTTAAAAGTTAAACTTTTTGATGGAATGCACATAGTAACAATTTCTGACTATGTATGTTATGTAAATAATCATACTGGTCATTGTGTGTCTGATGATTTAATTTTAAGCCTTGACATTACAACCGCTCCTGATCCTATCCCAGTTGGGTTAAGTAGTGACATTTTATCAATTGGAAATACTGTTTATGTATATTCAATTGAGGATGATGACTTGATTTTAGATTATGATGTACAATTATCAAGTGATATTGCTTATCTATATGGTTATACTATTTATCCAATGGCAGAAGGAACATTGGAAGTAGTAATCTCAAAAGATGAAGATACTTATGTATTCCCACTTACAATAACTAATGTAGAAAACGATAGTAAACTATTTAATAAGGTTATTAATAATGGAGAAATTGGTAATGCATATTTAGGAAACTTAGGTGAGAGTAAATATGCTAATCCATACACTTATATTCAAATGGCAAAAGATAATGGATTAGATACTAATAAATCTTTATTAACTATCAGTGAGATTAAAGAAATATTAGAAAGTAGTAATAAAGCAAATATCAGATGCTATGATCTAACTTCTTATATGGGAATGACTACATATGAAAATGTCAAAAAAATGTTTACTTCCTTAGATAAGAGTGGTAAAAAATATGGGTATAGTTCTTATTATGTAAGTGGAAGTGGAGATTTAGAAGTAAGATATGCTGTGTGCACAGAGTTTACAAGAGTATATTCTGCACCTTTAAACTCTTCTCTAACAACAAAGAATTCTTATGAGACGGCCCTTGAAGTAAATGAGCCAGTAATTGTATTCTGTGAAAATGGAGATTTCTCTTTAATTCTTGCTCAAAATTATTTGGGTTGGACGAAAACTTCAAATCTAGGTTTTTGTGATGAAAATGAATTTTTAGAAGTGATTAATAATAAAGAATTTGTATTAATCACTAGTGAAAGAATTACTAAAAATGAAATTAAAGATTTACCTATTTCCTTTATACGAATGGGAAGTAAATTAAAGATAAAGAACATAACTAAAGATTATGTGACTGTATTGTTCCCAATAAGAAATAGCGATGGTAACTTAAAATATCAAGAAATAAATTTATCAAGTGATCTAATCAAAAATGAAAGTATTCATTTAGGATATTTGCCATACAATATTCGTAATATTATAATTCAAGGTATGAAACCTTTAGGAATGGAATATGCTTGGGGTGATTGTACATATAAAGATAGTTATGGAAATGTCCCTACAGGTAATAGGGATTGCTCAGGCTTATTAGGTTCTGTGTATAAGTGTTTTGGCTTGATTATTCCAAGAAATACAACACAAGAAGCTGCAATGGATAGTTCTATAACATATACAAAGAGTTTTAACTATACTGGTGCAACAAACGCTAATTTAATAAAAGTAATGCCAGGAGCTCTAATATTAAAAAGTGGGCATGTTATGATGTATTTAGGGCATAGTGGGTACAACTGCTATATGGTACATAGCAATGGCAAAGCAAATGGTGTTAGTGTTGATAATGTAAATGTATATGGAGTAGATTACCAAAAGATAGTTTATTTCGAAAAATAAATATTTCTTAAAGTATCATAAAGATTAAGAAAAGGCTGTTATAAAAATAATAGTCTTTTTCTATTTAAAAAAGAAATATAAGGTTGAAAAAATATAATAAAAATGATATAATATTATTGGTGAATACGTTTTCAAATGTATTTAAATTATTTTTTAAAACTTATAAAGGAAAGGAATTGGGAAAATGAGTTTTATTAAGAAATTAGTTTT
Organism: Bacilli bacterium; assembly: GCA_045577945.1. GTDB lineage: Bacteria > Bacillota_I > Bacilli_A > ML615J-28 > CAG-698 > CAG-698. Next base: position 7,759 of record JAZNJG010000009.1, read on the forward strand.
AGTATTAACACTAGTTTTAACTGTTTTTCTTACTTTAGCTTGTGGGGAAGAAGCAACGCTTAAGTTTGAAAAAAATTCATTCGAAGTAACAGTTGGTGAATCATTTGAATTAAA
>JAZNJG010000010.1:0-13340 GCA_045577945.1 Bacilli bacterium
TATCTAATATGATTCCTGATAAATCATTTAATCTTTTATTTGTTTTATTTGTATTTATTAATATATCTGAAAATTTATTAAATAGTTCTTGTGATTTAGATATTACTATTATTCTATTTTGATAATTATTATAGTTTTCTAATGCATATAAACATTCATCTTTAACCCAATTACTTTTAATAGAGTTTTCAGTTAGAATAACTATAAATAATTTACTTAACCTAATATTAGTTAAACAGTTATCGGTTATATTACCAACTGTTTCTGTATCAGATTCCCACACAACATAGTTATCTTTTAGGTTATTAAATATAATGTTTTTTAATTCTCTATCTAAACTATTCCAGCTTATAAAGATATCTGTTTGTTTTACTGATGTTGTATTAGGTGTATTCATAATTATTCTCCTATATTTGTTATATTCGTATAATAAAGTTAGAAATTAACTTTATTATATAAACACCTTTATTTATATGATATACTTTAATTACAAGGGTATATCAACCTTGTTTTAGTTAATTTCTGTTATTATCATTTAGACGTAGATGATAATAACCGGTTGTGGAGACGCATATGTTTTATGAGACATCAATTGATGATTTCGCGTTATAATATGTCTCCCTTCCTCCTTCTTTTAGAATCTGTTTAATTAATTAAGACATTAGTATATTTAATGATTTTGTATCAAAAACGAATATAGGCACGAAAGAACACGACTTAAACGCTTTTAAGTTTTGGAAGTTACAACCACTACTATACGTCACAAAAAGAAAGGAAGTTGATATTTTGTCTAAACCATGTATTTGTATTGATGTATCTAAAAATACATCTCACATCCAAGGATTCATTAATTCTATTAAAACTCCAGTTTCTAAACCTTTTAAAATCGAACACACTATAACAGGATTTAATAAAATTAAAGATCTTTATGATAAATTAGTAGATCTTACTAATTTAAAACCTCTTGTTATTTTTGAATATACTGGTGTTTATCATAAATGCTTAATCCAATTCTTAGAATTAGAAAAATACGATTATCACGTAGTTTCACCACTTAAATCAGCTAAACATCGTAATTCAGAAATTAGAAACGCTAAAACTGACAAAAGAGACTGTAAAAACTTAGCTGATATGTTTTATTCAGATAAACTTGGCATATTTTATAAACACAATTCATTGTATACTAATCTTAAAGATTTAAATAGAGAATATCATACTAATAAAATTCATTTACAAAAGTTAGAAGTAACTCTAAATGAATTAATTGATACTATATTTCCTTGCTTCGATAAACTTTTTTCTGATTTTCTTTCTAAATCATCTTTAGATTTTTTAGAAAAGTTTTATCATCCAGATTTAATTAATAACAGTTCTTTAGAAGATATTGCTGAATTCTTTTTGAATAGTGATGTAAAACATAGCAAGTCTTATTCCTTATCTAAAGCAGGTAAACTTAAAGATTACGCTTCAAATATTATTTCTGGTGGTTTAATAAATTCTAATATTACTTTATTCTTACTTGATACAATAAAACAGCTGAAATTATTACTAGAAATTCAAAATAACATTATATCTAAACTTATAGAACTAGCAAAACAAACTCCTAATTTTGATATTATAAGATCTATTCCTGGAATAGGAGATCTTACATGTGCTAGATTAATAGCTGAACTTGGAGATATATCTAGGTTTAAGAAACCTGAACAAATAAATGCTTATATTGGAGTTGATCCAATAATAGATCAGTCAGGCATTAAAGATGGTAAACACTTATGTATCTCCAAAAAAGGTAATAAAATAGCTAGATCTATATTCTTTTTAATAGTTCGTAGTATGGTAAGAAAGAAAGTAAAGGATAATCCAATAAAACTTTACTACTATAAGAAAAAAGCACAACCCAACATCGTACCAAAAGTTGCGCTCTTTGCTTGTGTAAATAAGTTTATTAGAATGATTCATTCACTTTGTAAAACAGGACTTATATACGAATATAGTATAACACAAAAATAAATAAAATTTAAATAATTTTATAAATAATTGCGTAATAATGCCAGTTTGACTAAAAAATCGACTGACAAGTCTTTTTGCGCACTTTTTTATTTATTAACAAAATAATAAAATAATTATAATTATTTTATTGACTTTTGTTTAATTAATTATAACACATATATCTTAAATTTACCACAAAAAAAGCCACTTATCTTTTAATAAAGTGGCGTGTATACTAATGGTGGACTAGGTAGGAATTGTACCACTAATAGTAATCTTATATAGTATAAATTAATTATTTTATGTTTGATTTGAATCATTTAAATATATTTGTTTAATTTGTTTAATATTTTTTTACATGTCAGCCATTAAAATCTTATATGGAATTATGCTTTCATAAGAATGACAAGCAATTGCTTTACCTTTTTCCATATTAAACATTAATAGTTGCCCTCTCATTCCGCCTTTACCGTACCATCCATTACCAAGTGATGAAAATTCATATTCATTTGATATAACCATATCAACCCATTCTTCGGATAAAACTCGTGTATCTTTCCACATTCCCTTATTTAAATACAAGATACCTAATTTCACCATGTCTTCTGTTCTTAAATATAATCCAGTTGCACCCATACTATATCCTTTAGGACATACACTCCATGAGTACTCTTTAAATTTCATTAAATCCATTAATATTGGTCTTAACAGATCACTCAAATCAGTTTCAGTTAATTCGTATATTACTCTTGATAATAAGTAATAAGCAGCATCTGTATATTGATATATAGTTCCTGGTTCATATTTTAAATTTGTCTTTAATACTAATTGCAAATAATCTATAGTCGGATATGATGATGCATCTTCACAATCTATATCAAGCATTCCACACCCAAATCCTACTTTGTGTTTCATTAGATGATGTATAGTTACTTTATGCCATTTAGGATCAATATTATTTGGTAAATAATTAGATAAAATATCTGTAAGTAAACTATTAGGTGTTATTAATCCTTTATCGTATAACATTCCTATAGCTGTTACAGTAAAAGCTTTAGCAACTGAATAGCCATTACAACAAGGATTTGCGGGAACAATAGTTTCTTTTGTTATATTATAATCTTTATCACCTTGAGATACGAAATATATATTTAACTTTTTTTCTAATAATTTTTCTTTGAATGAAATATTTAACATATAAACTCCTTGTATGACTAATTTTAGCAAATAATTTATGAAATAATCTATATACTCTTTTTATGTTCAATCATATATATAATTTTCTATTCTATAAAATTTTATAGTTTATTATAACATATCTATAAGAAATTTACTAGAAATTTAAAAACTGGCTTGTTTTTTAGGCAAGCCAGACTAGCATATTATTGGTGGACTAGGGGCGTACCCTACGATACCCGTGTCCAAAGCCTTAAAAATCAATAAAACCCCGTAATTTTTGAATTTCACGTGATTTTTAAACTATTGAAACGGGATTGTTTTAGCAATGTACGGAAAATTAAAAAATTAAATTCCAAATTATGAAAATCCATTTTTCTAATGATTATTATTTTAGATTATCAATGATATTAGTTTTTATAATTATCAAACTAATGTATAGGTTCTTATTCTTTTATAAACAATATTTGGTTTTAGATAACCATTTTCACATAGTTCTATACACCAATTAATAATTGTTCTATTAGATACATTAAATATAGGCGCAAGTTCTATAGGAGAAAACTCTAATATTTGTTCATCTTTTAAATAATTAAGTAAATTTTTAGCTTTTATAGATAATTGATTAAATCTTTGCTTTTCATTATCATTAACTGATGAAGTAGCAATTTTCAATACTTTTTCAGAATACAAACTAAATACTTTCACAAAATAATCTATCCATATTTCAGGATGCGGAGGATTATCTCTACCTTCATAATAAAGTACAGGTAAACCCATTTGTAATGATGAATAATATTCTTCTAAATCATAAGAAAAATATTCTTCTAATGAGCCTATTTCTTTAAAACCATATCCATAATATGAAAGAATATAATTTGACATTATTCTTGCGGTTCTTCCATTTCCATCTTCAAATGGATGGATAGTTACTAATTGATAATGCAAAATAGCTGCTTTAATAATAGGATGATCATCTGAATTATTTATATAATCTTCTAGTTCTTTTAAAAGAATAGGAATATCCACATATTCTGGTGGTATATATTCAGGTCTACCAGTTTTACTATCATATACCGCAAATAAAATACCGGGAGGCATAGGTCCTCTTAATCCTATTTTACTTTTATCTTCTCCTGACACTATTTGTTTTTGAACTTTTAATAATAAATCTATAGAAAAAGGAGTTTTGATTTCTAATTTTGTAGATAAAAGTTCTAATGCTAAATAATAATTTCTTACCTCTTGTTCCGGTTTTAAAAAATGTCTGTTTTTACTTTCAATAGCTCTTTCTGCTTGCTCATATGAAAGAGGATTTCCTTCTATAGCATTTGACGCATAAGAACTTCTTTTTCTAGTGTTTTTTCTAAATTTATTAGATAACTCAACAGGAACTTTTGTATTTTCTAAAATCGTTTTATTTTGTTCAATTTTAATCAAAGAATTTAATAATTGATTATTTAATATAATTTTAATCATAATATCACCCATATATATTATAGCACAATTTCATTATTATTTCACTATTTTTTCACTATTTTTTAAAAAATTATATCTATACACAAAAGCTTTATTATTTAAAATATTTCAGATTTCACATATACTAATTAGTGAGTTACATTTTTATAACTATTGGTGGACTAGCCCCGTAACCGACGATACCCGTGTCCGCAATCTTAAAAAATCAATAAAATCCCGTAATTTTTGAATTTTACGGGATTTTTAAACTATTGAAACGAGATTACTTTAGCAATGTACGGAAAATTAGAAATTTTATTTTTGCATTCTGGAGTTTCATATATGACAAATAACTACATATGAAATTTAATCAGTTCCATCATTTCTATTATCATAATATTTAATTTCTAATAAAATGTTTTTGTTTTTTAAAAATCCTATAATTTCTTTTTCTTCGTTTCTTTCAAGAACAATATTTAATACCATCAATTTAGAATTATTATCTAAAATTCTAAATGTATAATTATATGAATGTCCAGAACCTGGAATACCTGTATATTGTGGTATTTCTAATTCTATTTTCTTTATAGCTTTAATTTCTATTTTTTCTATTTTTTTCTGGTTCCTAATGTATATATATTCTTCATTTATCTCTATACTTTTTCCAAGATACTTATACACTTTAGTTTTCATTAACTTAGCTATATATGAGTATGCTTTTATACCAATAACAAATTTTTCTTTGTCAAACTCTAAAACTGTTACTCTTTTATCATTGTAATCATCTTTATATGTTTTCAATTCATTAAATTTAATTGAATAACAACCCAAATCGCAATTACCGTTTATAAAACCTTTAACAATATCAGTTGTCATTCGAATTTCATTGCCATGTCTAAAGATACATATATCATGATCATTGAATAAAGTGTTTGTTGAATCAAAACATTTTGTTATTAAATATTCATCTGAAAGGCCATAATATTTTCTAATTGGCTCGCTTGCTTTTTTAATAAATTCCTTACGCATTTCAGGCAAGTTATATTTTATCTTATCCAGTAAAATTCCTAATGGGATACCAGTTGCAATTCCACTAATAATCAACCCAATAAAACCTAATATTGCACAGCCAATACCATATAATATTTTTAAAAAAATATTTTTTGGAACAGGGATTAATTGTATAAAGAATATAAACAATCCAAAACAACAAATGAAAAATATAAGACCACTAATAGATAATAACTTTGTTAATCTATCACTTCTTTTAATTTTCTTTTGTTCATCTTTACCCAAAGAGGCAAGACGTTCTTTATATGCAAGTTGTTGAACTTTATTAATATTTCTATATTTAAAATACTTCATCTTTACCTCCTTGTTAAATATTTCAAAGTCTCAATTTAATTTCTAGTTTTCTATCTCACTAAGTCCTATAATTAATTATACCATACTATACAAAAATTCACTACAAAATTAAAAACTGGCTTGTTTTTTCAACAAACCAGACTAGCATATTATTGGTGGACTAGGGGCGTACCCTACGATACCCGTGTCCGGAGCCTTAAAAAATCAATAAAATCCCTTAATTTTTAAATTTTACGGGATTTTTAAACTATTGAAACGGGATTACTTTAGTATTGTGCGGAAAATTGGAAAAATTGATTAGCGATGCTGAAAAATCAGTCTTCACAAATGATAATATATATAGCCTTAGTTAAAATGTTTTTTTACTAATTTTACAAGATTATCTTCTAACTCTTCATATGTATATCTATCATATCTGTAGTAATATGTTATATCATTTTCATCGAAAATCATTAAAACTTTAGGATCAAAATTAAAGTATAAACCTCTACTATCTTTTTCTAATTGTAAATCTATACAATTATCTTCTAATACTAATCCACAAATCTTAATTTTTGAATCATTTTGCTTTATTCTATTTAGAAAACTTTCAAATTTTGTGTTATATTTTTCTAAAATTATGGGGTTCATCTCTCCCTGCATCGTTTTATCTGGATTTATATTTTGGAAATATTTGTCTTCAAATGCTTTTTCTTTCTTCTTTTTGGCTTTCCCTATTTTAAATATTAAAACCCACGATAAAATAAAACATATTAAAGATGCAATAAATAAAATTGGCTTTGTTGTTATTTTAGTTATTGTAAAAAGCAACAAGCAAATTAAAACTATTTCTATTGATAATAAAACACCACCAAGGAATAATGAATTTTGAGATTTTTCATGTTTTAATAATTCTCTATATTTTTCGGATTTATTTTTAGCATTTTTATCATTATACATATCTAGTAATCTACCTGTACTATAACGTTTATGCTTTATTATTTTTTTAATTTCTTCAATAAAAGATATTAAAACATTAATTACAACTTCTCCATATTTTGTTTCTAGAATATAAAATCTATGAATTTCTGGGGCTTGAATTACAATACTGAAATAATCTGGTTTTAAATCATATAATTCATTTGTTCCAGCAAGTAATAGCAAATTACCATTATATTCATCTTCACATAATTTTTTAATTAATTCTTCAGTATTAATACTTTTTTTAACTTGATAATCATAAAAATAATTAAAAGTTAGAGGTTCTATTGATGAATACCATTGTTCATAATCTTCTTCTATCATTCCATCAATAATATCAATTTGTATTTTATCCCAGATTTGCTCTAAATTACAATCTTCAATAATTGTTATATTAAATAAATCTCTGCAATCATAAAAATAGATATCCTTATCATATACCCTAATCAAACGATTTCGATTTTGCATTTTATAATTTTCAATACGAATTAATCTTTCATTACTTTCTTTTAAAGAAAATTCAATTTCACAAATTCCATAGGTTAAAAAAATCTGTTTAAATCTTTCAAAAAGCATATTTTCACTTCCTTATTATACATAAATATATGAATTTTTATAGTCTCATTTCTGTTTTTGGTTTTCTATCTCACTAAGTCCTATGATTAATTATACCATACTACAGAAAAATTTACTACATAATTAAAAAGCCACTTCATCTTTCAATAAAATGGCGTATATTCTAATGGTGGACTAGGGGCGTACCTTACGATACCCGTGTCCGTAATCTTAAATAATCAATAAAATCCCGTAATTTTTGAATTTTACGAGATTTTTAAACTATTGAAACGGGATTGTTTTAACAATGTACGAAAAATTTAAAAATTAAATTCCACACATTGAAGTTTCATATTTCTGACATATAAACCTGTAATCTTCCAAGTTTTATATATCAACATTGTTTCGTTCTATCAGATTACAAAAGTTCTCAATATACTTATTATATTTGATATCACTATATTTATTATCAATATTATTATTCTTTATTTCATTGTTAATATTAAAAATAATATCACTTAAACCTTTGTATACTTTTTTTCCTTTTACAACTAATTTCAAACACTGTTCAACCACCACTTCTTCTTTATCAAATTTAAACTTATCATAAAAGTCATATTTATTATCAAGAACATCTATTTCTTCTAACAACTGTTTTGCTATTAGCTTATCTTCTTCTAAAACAATACCATAATATTTCTTAATAATCTCATTTCTTTTCTTTTCAAACAAAGTAATTCCTGACATAATTATAATTACTGAAAAAACAAAGACAGAACAAACAATAATAACATGTAAATCAAATTTATTTGCATTTGAAACTGTTATTAAAGTATATGCAAACAATACTATAGTAGATAAAACCATTATCCATTTATATATGGAAAAATGTTTTTCATATTTTTTAAAAACATCTTTAGGTAATTCACCATCTATCCATAATTCATTGTCAACTATAATAGATTGAGTTTCAATAGGAAATCGATGATCTATAGCATCATATATTTCTACTACTTCATTGATATCTATGTAATTAAATAATTCTTCTATTCTTGATAATTTAATTACTTCATCAGAAGGTAATGTCAAATCAATCCATTCTTTATATGCTATTAGAAATATCTTTTTATCATTTTTTAAAGTAATTGTTAGTTCAGGTTCACAATCATATTTAACTAGATAATTAATATTATCAATAAATAACTGTTTATTATATTTCATAATAAACCTCCAATTAATATAGTAATTTACTTTATAGGATAAACATAAAACTTATCTAAACTTTTAACTAAAGAAACATATTCTATAATGTTATCATCATTAATTTTAGTTTTAACAAATCCACACCTACGAATATTGATTTCATCCCAAATGAATTCTTTTTTGCTATAAGAATTAACAAAATGGACTCTCATATAAACTTTATAATACTTTTTCTTTTTTATGAATCTAACTTCAACATTTTTAACATCTTCAATTAAGTACTTTCTTCTTTCTCCATCAACTCTAAAAATAATATAGTTGTTTTTAATCTTGATTCCATATATATCTGATATAAAACAAATAAAGTACATAAATGCAGTAATTAACATACATATTAGTGAAATTATTAATTTCATGTCTATTATTGACATTACAAATATAATACCACAAGATATAGTTTCCATTATGAATAAAGCTATTGCAAAAGGGTGTCTTTTCATAAATTTCACTTTTATATTTTTCATTTTATAACTCCCATTTTATACGATAATATATGAACTTTCAAAGTCTCATTTCTATTTCTAGATTTCTATCTCACTAAGTCCTATGATTAATTATACCATACTATACAAAAATTTTCTATAAATTTAAAAAGCCACTTCATCTTTCAACAAAGTGGCGTGTGTTCTATTGGTGGACTAGGGGAGTATCTGACTGTATACGCGTCATTTTCATTAAAATTACAAATAAATCCCGGTTTTAATATGAAAACCGGGAATTTTAATTATTGAAACGGGATAGATTTAGCTATGTTTAAAAAATTGTAGAACACATTTCGCACTTATGAATTTTCAATAATTTCAGTAAATAATTATTGTTTAATTTTATCATATTAATTTCGAATATAGTTTATTAATCTATCTTTATTATCAAGAAAGGCATACACTAATCGTTTTGTTTTTTTATTAGGTAATATAATTTTGATAATTTTTCCGGTGAATTCAAAATTTAACGTTTCAATTATATATATACTTTTGAAACCTAACCAATTTTTAAAAACAATTTCTTTATTATCTATAGTAATTTCAAAATTTTTATATGCCAATATTCCAACAATAGATGGGATTAATGCTATTATTCCTAATACTAAAAACATATAATTTGTTAATACTTCAACATTAATATTTGCCATTCTTTGTATTAATATTATCAAGAAAATAGCAAACATAGCTAATGAATATATCAATCCAAAAACTGAGAAGTTTTTAAAATAATAATTGTATTTAACTTTATTCGAAATACAATTATGCTTTATATTATTTTTTTTGCAAAAACTATTATACGTCTTTGCGATTATAGTATTAGGATCGAAAAAGCACGCAATTCTAGCAAGTTCTTTATCCTCTAAATTACTAACCATAATACTATTACCAAACCTAATAATAACATCTAGGTAATTATATATATTTCTACCAAATAAACTTTTTATCTCTATTTTATCTTCATATACACATATTTTGTATAAAAACAAATATAGAGTTAAAATTACACATAACATTGAAAAAACACCAAAGAGTATAATACCTGGCAACTCTTGATTTGTTATGATTGCAGCAATAGTTAATATAAACCAAAAAACAGTAATAACACACGATATTACTTTTAAGCCTTTATTCCAACCTAATGTTCCTTTAACCATTCCTATCACTTCCTATTATAATTTATAGTTATCTATGAAATTTCACAGTCTCAATTCTATTTTTGTATTTTATTACAATTAAATGTTGTACTTAATTATACCACATATATCTAAAATTTACTACAAAATAAAAAAGCCACTTCATATTTCAATAAAGTGGCGTGTGTACTATTGGTGGACTAGGTGCGAGTTAAACCCATATCACAAATAAAAATAAGTGTCACAAATTTAAAATTATTTTGAATTTGTGACACATTTTATAAACTCAATAATTCTTATATTCTAATTTGAATAAGCTTTTCTATTAGCTTTAATCCTTTATCAGATAAATTATATTTTGGATTTTTTTTAAATTTAAAGTTAATTAATTTTTTTACTTTCTCTATTTGATTTTTAGTCATATATGTTTTTGCTGTTTGTACAAAATCAGAATACATAATGGCTGAACGTGTATTTGCATATTCTATTAATGATTCAATTGATGTAAATTCATCATTATCCATTGCATATACAAATAAAGATGAACCATGATCAAATAATGGTACAAAGGATATTGGTTTATTTGTTTTGTTATTGATAATTAAACCAAAGTTACTATAATGTCTATCTGTATTTAATATTATTGCATCATATACTATCATATCAAGTAATGCTTCGTAAAATTCTTCACCTAACTCTTTTATATATTCCATTACTGCTTTCATACCACCTTTTTCTACTAAATGTCCTATAGGTATATATGAATGATTTATATCTGTAAAGATTTCAAATGTTGAGCAAAGTTTATCTTTCCATTTTTTTTAAGTTATAACTGAATTGATTTATTCCCATTGTTTTTGCTATTTGTGATGCATAATATTCTGAATATGGTTCTTTACCTAAATTAGCACATCCACTTGTTCCTGCTTTATAAAGATATATCTTTCCATCTATTCTTCTCCAACATTTTGCAAGCATTCCATTAGTGGTTAATTCTGGTGATGACATAAATGCACTTTTTATACTTGATCCATATCCTGTGAAAGCAATTAATGCTAATATATTATTAAATCTATTTTCATATAAATTACATTCTTTAAAGTTTTTTGTGAAAGTATATTCAACAACCCAATAAGAATCATTTAATGATAATCCTTTACATATATCAATGATTCCTTTTGTATTATTATGATTAAGTCATAATTTACTTAAAAATTTATCCGCAAATTCTCTGTTTTTGGTATGCTTCTATTTTTCAACCATTTAGCCATACCTTCGTTATCTTACTTTAAGTTTAAAGGTAATAGATGTTTATTAATTTCAACTATTTTAAAGTTTTCTACTCTAAAACCTTCAATATCATAATATATATCAAAGTAAGCTAAATGATTATCATATTGTTTTAAAATATAAGACATACTACTACCTCCTTTTTTATATATAAATGTCTGTTTTTCTAGAAAATCAAACTAGAGTACTAATGCGTATACAGGTCAAAATGATACATTTTAGCATTTTACAGAGCAAAATGATTCATTTGAGCCTTTTGTAGAACAAAAGGATGTTTTTACTCCTTTTTGTTCTACATAAGAATTATTGTTTGAACAAAATGATACCTCAATATTTTTTGTTCGAACAAAATGATACATTTGCTTTTATATTTATAATCAAAATTATAATAAAATAATATATTTGAATAAAAATTATCATAAATTTTTAAAAGAAAATGGATGCTTTTTAGCTACACAATTTACCAATTGTAGGTTCAATTGTTATCTTTATATCCCCAAATTACTGGTCTATCATTATTATTCCAACTATATGACCATCCTTCTGGTTTTGATTCTGTTTTACAATATATTGTTAAACTAGAACAATTAGAAAATGCATAATCACCTATACTTATAACACTATCTGGGACTGTTATACTTGTTAAACCTGTACAACCATCAAATGCATAATCACCTATACTTGTTACGCTTTCTGGAATTGTTATACTTGTTAAACTAGAACAACCATAAAATGTAAAACTTCCTATACTTGTTACGCTTTCTGGAATTGTTATACTTGTTAAACTTGTACATTCATTAAATGCAGAACCACCTATACTTGTTACACTTTCTGGAATTGTTATACTTGTTAAACTATTACATTTAGAAAATGCACTTTCTCCTATACTTGTTACACTTTCTGGAATTGTTATACTTGTTAAACTTGTGCAGTCAAAAAATGCAGCATCACCTATACTTGTTACTCCTTCTGGAATTGTTATACTTGTTAAACTTGTGCAGTTAAAAAATGCAGCATCACCTATACTTGTTACTCCTTCTGGAATTGTTATACTTGTTAGACTATCACAACCTTTAAATGCTCTATCTCCTATATTTGTTACGTTTTCTGGAATTGTTATACTTGTTAGACTAGAACAATCATAAAAAGTCCGATTTCCTATATTTGTTACTCCTTCTGGAATTGTTATACTTGTTAATCTTCTACAATATTCAAATGCAAAAAAACCTATACTTGTTACGCTTTCTGGAATTGTTATACTTGTTAAACTACGGCAACCAGAAAATGCATAATCTCCTATACTTGTAACACTATCTGGGATTGTTATACTTGTTAAATTATCGCATGCACAAAATGCCCAACTTCCTATACTTGTTACCCCTTCTGGAATTGTTATACTTGTTAAACTATCACACCAATAGAATGCAAAATCTCCAATATTTATAATACATTTTGGAATTGTTATACTTGTTAAACTATGACAATAAAAAAATGTCCAATCTCCTATACTTGTTACTCCTTCTGGAATTGTTATACTTGCTAAAGTACGGCAACTAGAAAATGCTGAATCTCCTATACTTGTTACACTATCTGGTATTACAAATGTTTCTTCTTGTTTTCCTATTGCATATTGGATTAATATCAAGTCGGAGGCCAAGCGGTCTTA
>JAZNJG010000011.1:0-5797 GCA_045577945.1 Bacilli bacterium
GTTATTAAAGATAAAATAAAAACTATAGAATTTCTATATAAAATTCTATAGTTAATAACTTATTTAGAAATATACTATTTTATATTATTTTATACTATTTTATTCTTAACCATTTTGCAGATCTACCTTTTCCTAAAGGTTTAATTAATCCTTCTTCTTTTAAACTAATTAATGCTCTATTAATAGTTGATTCACTTACATATGGATGAAGTAATCTAATTTCATCTTTAGTAAATGTTGAAGACATACTCAATATAGCAGCTTCAATATTTTCATACTTTTTGTTTGTTCTATCAAACTTATAATTATTGATAGTTTGATCTGCTTTTTTATAAGCTTTTAAAACTAAGGATAGAAAATATCTAACAAATTCACTAGTTTGCGCGTATCCATCAGACCAGTTTATACTAGCTTTGCATAATTGACTATTGAATTGATTATAATCATTATATAATAATTCAAAGAAACTAACATATTTAAAGGCATTAAGATCTGCAGATAAAACTAATTGATATAAAATAATAAATGATAGTGTTTCATTTTTATTTACAAAAGGTTTTAAATTAAATAAATCTATATAGTAATGTAAGAATAAAATAATTTTATCAAATGATGAAGTATTAATAAATTTCTCAACTATTTCATTCATCTCATCAAGAATTAATCTTTTGCTCTTTGGTTCTTGAAGTTGAAATAATGTTCTACCTTCATTATTTGTAACAAATTTAATAGCACTATAATGTGAGTATAAATAATTAATCGTATTATATAAGTCATTACTTTGTAGTCTTAAACTTTGATATTTTTGTTGGATAGCAATTAGCAATTCTTTTAAATTATATAATGTAGTTTCTTCTTTATTTCTTGGAGAAGAATCTTTAGAGATAATTAACTTAGATCCTAATTTCGTAATATCTAAATTAATTAATTTACTTAAATAGTAAGCATCTTTTTCAACAGTTAATTCTATTACTTTTGAAATATCGCTACCTAGTGACTTTATATAATAATCATTATTACCAATAAATCTATATATTTTAGATAAAGTGACAATAACATCATTTGGAACTGCATAATTATTTAGATTAGATAAACATTTCATAATAAATTCACCTATTCAAAATCTTTAGATGTTCTAGTGCCAATTAACATTAATGGTTTACCTACTTGAGGGGCTAATAACGGTAATCTTTTGATAGTTAATCCTTTTGTATCTTCATCTAAATTCAATAATTTAAAAGTAGATTGACCTAATAAATAACATTTTGTTTCAGGACATTTTTCATGTAATATTTCCATATCTATTAGGTAGCTTGGTGGAGTGCCAACATTAACACATAATCTACCAACATGAATTTTCTTACCTTTTGGAATATCATTTGCTTTAAATTTTCTTATTCCACCTTTATCGTTAAGCACTAATAATGTGTCTTTACCATCAACAAAGAATGATCCAATAATTTCATCATCTGGTCTATTTTTCAATTCGAGTGCTTTTACTCCAACTGATGCAGGAGCAAATAAGCTAATTTCTGATGAATTATATCTTAACATATATCCTTGTTTTGTGGCTACTAAAACTTCTTTATCAGTACCATTACAAATATCTATGCTAACAATAATATCACCATCTCTTAATTTTGAAGCTTTTAAAGCCTTAGAGTAACGAGTTGCTACTAAATCTTTTATATGAGTTCGTTTAGTAAATCCTTGTTTTGTAGTGAAAAGGATGTATCTATCAGCTTCAAAGTCACTAATTGGAACAGAGAATATGATTTTCTCATCAACAGGTATAGTAGCCATAATAGCAACATTTGTTCCTAAATCTTTTGGTCTTGATTCAGGAATATTTTGTACAGGCAAGTATACATAACTTCCTCGATCTGTAAAGAATAATAATGTATCTAAAGTAGTAACATTGAATTCAGCAATAACGAAATCTTCTTCTTTAATTTTATTTTCTTCATCTGAATTATATACTTTAGGGGACATTCTCTTAACATATCCGTCTTTTGTAACTACTACAACAGCATCTTCTTTTGCAATTAAGACTTTAACATCTACTTGTTTGACAGTCTCATCAATCTTATGTTCTATTATTGTTTTTCTAGGAGTGGAAATTTCCTTTAGGGTATTTATTAATTCATTCTTTACTACACCTAATAAAACATTTTCATTAGAAAGGATTTCTTCAAGAGTAAATATCTTACTATTTAAATCTTCTTTTTCTTTTCTTAAAGCAACAATATCAGTATTAGTAAGACGATATAATTGTAACATAACAATTGCTTCGGCTTGTTGTTCAGAAAAATGATATGTAGCAATTAAATTTTCTTTTGCATCTTTTTTATTTGCTGAGGATCTAATAGTTTGAATTACTGATTCAACAATTGATATCATACTTATTAAACCATCAACAATATGTAATCTTTTCTTAGCAAGTGATAATTCATAATTGCTTCTATTTCTAATTATTTCTTTTTGATGATCAATGTAAGAATCAATTAAACCTATTAATCCCATTAAAACAGGTCGTTTATTATTAATACAAACCATATTATAAGTATAATTAATTTGCAAATCAGTAGTTTTAAAGAAAAAGTTTCTTAAATCCTCTGCATTTACATCTTTTCTTATATCAATTACAATTCTTAGTCCTTCTCTATCTGATTCATCCCTAATATCTAAAACTCCATCAACAGCTTTTTCAACAACTACATCAGTCATTCTTCTGACTAATTTAGCTTTTTCAACACCATAAGGTATTTCAGAAACAATAATTTGGTTTAAATTATTTTTTTCATAATTAATTGTTGAGCGTGATTTCAAGACGATTTTACCTTTTCCTGTTTTAAAGGCTTTTTTAATTTCATCAAAACCTTGAACGATTCCTCCAGTAGGAAAATCAGGACCTTGAACAATCTTCATCAAATCAGAAAGAGTACAATTAGGATGATTAATTCTATAAACTACTGCATTAACGATTTCATCAACATTGTGAGGAGGAATATCAGTTGCATATCCAGATGCTATACCAGTAGCGCCATTAACTAATAAATTAGGAAATCTTGAAGGTAATACAATAGGTTCTAACTCTTCATCATCAAAGTTAGGAATAAAACCTACTGTATGCTTATTAAGGTCTCTTAAAATATAATCAGCATAAATAGATAATCTAGCTTCAGTGTAACGCATTGCGGCAGCACTATCACCATCAATACTACCATTATTTCCATGCATGTCAATTAAAGGTAATAACATTTTGAATGATTGACTCATTCTAACCATTGCTTCATAAACAGATGAATCACCATGTGGATGATATTTACCTATAACTTCACCAACAATACGAGCAGATTTTTTATATGGTGTTTTAGGAAACATTCCTAACTTATACATCGCATATAAAATTCTTCTTTGAACAGGTTTTAAACCATCTCTTGCATCAGGTAAAGCTCTATCTGTGATAATTGTTTTTGAATATCTTCCAAAACGTTCTCCAAAAATATTCTCGATATTTTCTTCAAGAATATGTTCTTCAAAATATTTATCTAAAGCATCTGAAATCTTATTTTTTGAAGTTTTACTCATCGAAATCACCATCCGTATCGATATTTAAATCAAAATTATCTTCATTATCAAAAGAAACATTTTGTTCAATCCATTGTCTACGAGGTTCTACTTGATCTCCCATTAAAGTTGTGATTCTATTTTCAGCATCACTAAAGTCTTCAATATTAACTTTAATTAAAGTTCTTGTTCTTGGGTTCATTGTGGTTTCCCACAATTGTTCAAAGTTCATTTCCCCTAAACCTTTAAATCTTTGGATTTCATAATTTTTCAAGTCAGCAACTTTTTCTTTAAGTTCATCATCAGTCCATGCGTATGAAGTATTATTTTTTGAAGTAATTTTATAAAGCGGAGGTAATGCAATATACACATATCCATTTTCAATTAGTCCTCTCATTTGTCTAAAGAAGAAAGTTAGTAATAGTATTTGGATATGAGCTCCATCATCATCGGCATCGGTCATAATAATAATCTTTTTATAATTACATTTGTTTATATTAAACTCAGGGCCAAAATCGGTTCCAATTGTATATATTAATGAACATATTTCTTCATTCTTAAGTAGTTCATCAGCTTTAGTTCTTTCTGAGTTTAATACTTTACCTCTTAATGGTAAGATTGCTTGATATTTACGATCTCTTCCTTGTTTAGCAGATCCACCAGCAGAATCCCCTTCGACAATAAATAATTCATTAATTGCTGGGTTTTTTGCTTGAGCAGGTGCAAGCTTACCATTCATAGAATTTATTTTATTTATTTTTTGTTTAACTTCTTTAGTTTCAACTTTTTGTTTTCTAGTTTCTTCTCTTCTTTTAAAAGTTTTTATAGCATTGTTAACTAAGATATCAGCGATATTTGTGTTTTCAGATAAGAAGAATCTCATCTTTTCCATTACTAGTTGTTCAACAGCTACTTTCGCTTCAGCTGATCCTAATTTACCTTTGGTTTGCCCCTCAAATTGCAATATTTTTTCAGGGACTCTTATCGATAAAATGGCATTAATCCCATCTCTCACATCACAACCTTCTAGATTAGGATCTTTTTCTTTTAAAAGTTTTTTCATTCGAGCATATTCATTAAATGCTTTAGTAATTGCAGTTTTAAATCCCATTTCATGTGTTCCACCATCTCTTGTTCTTATATTATTAACAAAAGAGATTAAACTTTCTGAATAAGGATTATCAGTATATTGAATTGCAGCCTCAATAGTTATTTCATTACAAACGCCACTAATAAATATTGGTTCATGGATAGTTGTTTTACCAATATTTAAATCCTTTATATATTCTACAATACCATCATCATATTTAAACTTATCATGTAGGCCTTGTCTTTCATCATATAATTCACAAGTTAACCCTTTAATTAAAAAAGCAGCTTCTTTTAATCTTTGAACACATTGTTTATAATCAATATTAGATGTACTGAAGACAGTTGGGTCAGGTTTGAAAGTTACGATACTACCATGACGTTTAGAACTATCGCTAACAATTTTAGGTTTGCCAATCTCTGAACCACCATTTTTGAAGGTTTGAGTATAACATTTACCATCACGATAAATCGTAACAGTTAACCATTCACTTAATGCATTTACTACACTAGAGCCTACACCATGTAAACCACCTGCAACTTTATATGAAGATGCATCAAATTTACCACCAGCATGTAACATACAAAATACAACTTGAGGAGTCGGAACTCCTTCTTTATGCATTGTGATTGGAATGCCTCTACCATTATCTTCAACTTCTATTATGTTACCTTTTTTAATTCTTAATATAACATGATTACAATAATCTGATAAAACCTCATCCATTGCATTATCTGTAATTTCCCAGATTAAATGATGTAGTCCTCTAGAGTCTGTAGAACCTATGTACATACCAGGTCTTTTTCTTACGGCTTCTAAACCTTTAAGGACTTGTATTTCATCAGAACCATAATTACTCTTTTTTTCTCTTGCCATAATAATTCATCAACCTTTCTAAATTATTATAACATAAATTAATTTAATTGTAAAGTGTAAAAATTTTAACTAAAAATATTCAAATGATTTTTTTGAATATAATTAATTAAAAAAATAATTAAATAATTACATATGTATGTATGTAATTATTTCCTATTTAACTAAAAGTTTTTATTGAAAATTTATTACCTTTATTATATAATATGTAATAGTTTAATATTTAGGGGATTTTTTAAAAATGATTACATTTCATAAGATATT
>JAZNJG010000012.1:0-6978 GCA_045577945.1 Bacilli bacterium
ATTTTACCATTTGTAAGAATAGGATTAATTATCGGAATTACTTTTTGAATTTCATCTATTATTAAATAATATTTATCATCATCTGTTATTTGGTTTCTTACATAATCATTTAAGCTTAACGGATTTAATAAAAAATTATTATTAAAATCATCTAGTTCTAAAAATATTATATGATCAGATTTTACTCCATTACTAATTAAATGTTCTTTAAATATTTTTTTTATTAAATATGATTTCCCATATTTTCTTATTCCATCATGTATGTTAACACGCGAATTATCTTTTAACTCTAAAAGTTGATTTAAATATTTAGTTCTTAAAAACACTTTATTCTCCTTTTTTGTGTAAATACACATTTTTTGCTATTTGAATTATATCATATAATGTTATTTAATTCAAGTAAAAAATACTATCTATATTTCAAACTGTTAATTAGTGATGAGTATTTAGTTGCTGATGATAGTAATGATCAAGAGTTAGATTTTTTATAGAAATAAAAAAAGAGCTTAACAAATATGAACTTTGTTCATAATAGTGTTAAGCTTTTACTTTTGTTATTTTGTAATATGTTATTATTACATTTGTACTTGAATAGTTTTTACAATTTGTTTTGTATGATTTTTTGCAAAGCAAATTGTATGAATTCAAATAATGTAGCTGCACAGACACAAATGCGCCAAAAGATACAAAACTCATTGCGACGACTCTACGCATTATTATGTCGTGTTTTGTTGAATTTGTAAATAGTTGTGAGAATTTAATTATAAATATTTTCTTCAACAAACATATTCTTTGTACTAACAATCTTACCATTTTTTATAGTTAATTCAATAACCCCTACTTCTTTATTATCTTTATTAATAGCTATTATAGCAACAACACCATCATTAAATATTGAAATTGTTGAATACTTGCTGATTGTTAGGATATTAGTATCCGTAGAATACCAATCATATTTCAAACGAGAAGTAGGCTTAAAATTAGTAATTATATAACATTGTAGCTGCTTCTCGTTATTCTCTTTAATTTCAATAGCAAATGAACAATCATATAACTTATAATCAACCATTATATTTTTTTGATAATAATAAGTATATCCTTCTACTTCAAATGAAAAGTAATATATACCTGGTTCAATAGCATGTAACTTACCCTCTTTTTCAACAAACTTATCTTTATCATATTTAACATCAACATTATATACTTCATTTGTTAAAATATTAGTCAGTTGTGTTGGAATAATTACAGGATCTGATAATTTGCAAATATCATTACTAATTTCTTTAAAATACGGTAATACTTCTTTTTCTACATATAGTTTCTCAAATACTTTTTGAAATTCTTGGTATTTCCATTCCCCAGTCTCTTTATTAATAATTGAAAAAGTAAATTCTCTATCATAATAGCTTAAAAAAGAATCCCAACTAATACATTTAATTCCATAGTTATAACTTACATTTATATAGTACTCAAGCCATTTACTTCTTTCAATAATATTATTTTTATCACGAGAACCATATTCAGTCATCAAAACCGCAATATTATTGTCTAAAAATTTATCTTTAATATTTTTGAAATGACTGGTTAATTCAATTTGATATTCTGCTTTTTTATCATCCCAACTTGCTTCATCATATGTACTATCATGCGCAAAACCAAAAGGGCCATAACAATGTAAACTAATAATAATATAATCATCTTTAGGAACTTTGAAGTACTTTAAAACTTCATCATTACTTCTACCCCATATTGGTGTTATCAATAAATGTCTATATTTATTATTATATCCTTGACTCCTAATAATTTCTACAAACCCTTCATTTAATAAATTTAATATTAGTGCACCTTCTCTTGTATATCCATTAGTTATATAATCACGAGGTTCATTTAAAAATGAAAACATTAATCTTTCATCATAATCAATAAAATAATTACCTATTTGGTCCCATAGTTTTTTCATAATTTCTACTGTTTTATTATATTGAAAATAATTTAAACTACTCCAAGCATCTTCATAACTATCATATGAAGTAATAATAACATAAAAATTATATTCTAAAAGTGTATCGACTATCTTTTTAGTTACAATTAGTACATCTTCATCAATATCGTAATCTTCATTCATATACTCATACCAATTTATTGGAAGACTAACTATATTAAACCCACTTTGTTTTAATGTTTTTATCATCGGTTCTATATTACCATTTAAACTCTTATAATCATCATAATAATCTATAAAATTAAAGCCACCAGTTATATCTTTTATTAACTCAGTTGAAGATATTTTATTTATCGTTAATTTTTGATAAACAGCTTTATAAACAACATCATTTGTAACTGCCTCAATTTCTTTATCAAAACCAATGAATTCATAACCATCTTTATAAAATACAGGTGTTTGAGGAAATTCATTATATGCAAGATATTGTACTTCCTTTCCACTTATTAAAGTCCCTTCATCTGAATCAAAAGTAACACAATATATTTTATTTTCCTTAATTTGATAATCACATATTATACACTTTAATAGTCTATTATTTAACTCATCCACATATTCTTCAAACTTATGGGAAATAATATCGATTGAACTTGTTTCCAATACTTTGTGACAATTAATACACAACAACTCTTTTATTCCTTCGGTTTTACATGTAGGTTCTTGTAATATTGTCCATTTTAAATCATGGCCATTTTCACATTCATATTTGTCATCCGTATTGCATGAAATAAGTACAAACATTAAAATAATCATAATTATAATACCAATTTTACGCATAATTTATCCTCCATATAAAATATTTAATTAATTAAATTAGAACATTATTCTTTTCAGCTTTATTATATTATACATTATTTACACTAAAAATCAAATATCTCACTTTTTAAAACACAATTATTACATTACTAGAGATAAATATAAAAAAGAGCTTAACAAATATGAACTTTGTTCATAATAGTGTTAAGCTTTTGTTTTTGTTATTTTGTTAAATGTTATTATTACATTTGTATTAAACATTGTCAACCATTTCGACATTGTAATGTAGATTTGGTCGATTTTATACAATATAAAATTACATATATTTACTAAAAGACTATTTAATATCTGAACCCATACAAAAAGAAATACCTATTAGATTAAGGGGCTAGTACCTGGACAGTACTATATAAAAAAATTTAGGAGGCGTACTATGCTAATTTATAACTTTATTATTTTCAATTCAAACCAATTTGAATCATTTCAATCTGAACTAAAAACTAAATATAAAAATTATACTTATATTTACACCATAAATATATTTAATAATTTTAATATTAATACTTTTCTATCTTTTTGGGTGGGCAGTTGGGTTAGATAGAATTGTATTTTTTCTAAATTGGTAGATGGAAAGAGAGTTTTACTAATATATAAGGATGATGGACTGAAGGAATTAATATATATATGGTAGAAAGAATTACTAAATATATTATTTTTTATTGTGGGCGGGAAAGAATTATTGGTATATAAGGTGGTATAGGTGTTTTGGGGATAAAAAAAGAACATTAGGTTTGAATTAATGTTCTGATTTTATTTGTTGTTTTTCCAAATTCAAATTGTAATATTTTTTCAAATTGAACTTGTAATATTACATATATTAATCAATAGAATTACTTATTTGTCAATACAAAACAAATCTATTATTATTAAATTTTATTGTACTTTACTTTTCAATTTGTACGTATTGCCATTAGAATAGCAATATATATTAACATAAAAATATTCTTCATCAACAGTTAACGAATATATTTTGTAGGCATCAAATGTATCAGTGGAATCATTTTTATTGTCATAAGAAAAAATAAAATGGTCTAAATAAAAATCTACATCATAGTAATATTGTTTATCAGATTCTTTATTGTTTGGTAAATCTGTATGAAGCCAAGCTTCTCCATCTTTTTCATACCACTTAATATCATATCCACTGCCAGACCACTCAACCCCAAAAAATACTACTCTCATGTTGTTATTTAAATATTCTGTCAAATTCCAACGATATGAAGTATTGTTAATAACAACTAAATTATAATAATCTACTCTGGCATTTACGCACTTAGTTGTTGTCCCAGATCTATAAAAATATGCAGCATCTATGTTTTTAGTATGTTTTTTTATTGCTGAAAATTCTGTCATTATATCTTTAACATCTCTATAATCATATGGTAACTTTGATAAATATTTTTCTATTTGGACTTCAGAGTCTCTGTCAAAATTAATCATTTCATATTGAAGATTTTCATAAATGTTTTTTCTGTAGCTACTAATACTTAGCGGAATGGTAATAGCTATACTTATAATTAATAAAGCAATAAAACTTATAATTATAATAAGTTTCTTCTTTGTTTTAGGGTTTGTAGGCATATAATTTGAAGGTTCAGTTTCTTCCTCATCAACAATTATAGGAGTATCGATCACATCAATATCTTTTAACAATTTTCTAGCAGCTTCTAAAGAATATTCTGTACCACACTCACCACAAACAAAAATATCATTATTTTTTCTTATTTTACTAGAACCACATACTTCACAAACCATTTTTTTCATATTACTTCACCTCTGTTTCTAAAATTTTAAAACATTATAAAAATATAATAAGGTAGATGTTATTATTATAACACAATTCAACCTATAAAGCAGCAAAAAAATATATTTTAAAAACTAACTATAGTTTCTTTTTATGCAATAAATACAGCAAATATCCTATTAACTTTCTACGCAACTTTTACTAGGTTAGTTTCTACGTTGTAATTTTAATACGAATTTATACTTTTAGAAAAAATACAAATTTTTAGTTTTAATACAAATTCTTATTTAAAATTGTATTATTTCATTGTAAAAACGTATTAAAACATATATTTTTCATAAAACAATATGTATCATTACAAAGCCAATCTGGACAAATGTTACAAAAAGTATCTGGACCGAACGCACGAGCAAAGTATTTTATACTAGAATAGAAAAAACAGTCTGGTATAGGTCAAATATGGAACCTGAGGATGGTCTGAAACGTGGACAGTATGACTAATTATGATTAATTAATTTGCTTTTTAGATTTTTTTATAAATTTTAATATATTCAGTTATCTATTAAATTATAATAACTATTTGTTATAAAAATTCTATAAAATATCTAATATAATATTAGTACTCAACCATTAGTTGTATAATAAACAACCAATTAGTTAGTTAAACAACCGCTAGTCGCTACAAAAATCATTTAAATAATGATAAAATATAAACAGAAAGATGGAGGAATTAAAACATGAAAGAAACATTTGGACAAAGATTTGCAAGACTTAGAAAGAATCTAGGATTTAAACAAGATGATATCGCTGAAAAGGTAAATATCAGTGCACAAGCAGTTAGTAAATGGGAAAATGATTTATCAGCTCCTGATATGTCTACGTTTCCAATACTTGCTGATATATTAAATGTATCATTAGACGAACTATTAGGAAGAGAAGTTGAACAAACTAAAATTGTCCCTGAAGAAGAACGTAAAGATATTAATTCAATGCTATTAAAGATTAATATACTTAGTGCTGATGGAGATAAAGTAAAGGTTAATATTCCACTAGCCATTATAAAATTATGCATAGATGCTGGAATGGAACTTCCTAATATCAATGGTAAAAATTCATTAAAAAACATAGACTTTAATCAAGTGTTTATGTTAATTAATGCTGGTGTTATAGGCAAACTTGTTGAAGTAGAATCAGCTGATGGTGACATAGTATCTATCACAGTAGAATAATATGAAAATACATATAAAATCAAATTATGGGTATGGAATAAAACTTTGGCTTCCTACATCATTAATGAAATCAAAATTTATATTAAAAAATATAAAAAAATATGGTGGAATAGATATTGAACCATTAATAAATTCATTGCCAATAATCTATACAGCATTGAAAGAATATATCATGAAAAATGGCCACTTCATTTTTGTTGATATAGAAAGTTCTGATGGGAATAAATTTTTTATAAAAGTATAATAAGAAAAGAGTTTTGGAAAGTTGCTTATAATAGTTAACAATCCAAACCTCTTTTTTGTTATATAAAGTCGTTCTATATTATTTTTATAAAAAGTATATGGATTTATTTAGTACATTTAAAGCCCATAATCGCACCCAATTGAACAAACTAAGTATTTATATTAGTTATACTAGAAAGCGCGATATAGGCTGAATATAAAGACCGTAGGTTAGCTCTATATTATATAATAATATAACTTTTATTTCTTTTACTTCTCTATATATAGAAAAAAGACCGCTCTTTTAAGCGATCTTATATATTCTTTTATACGTTTGCTTACTGTAATTTTTTTAAATTCAAATTGTAATATTTTTTCAAAATGAACTTGGAATATTACAACAAATATAGCTGCACAGACACCAATGCAAAAAATCATACAAAACCCATTGCAGCGGTGTACATGCATTATTATGTCGTATTTTTCATAATTTGTAAATAAAAATCTAACTCTTGATTCCTCAAAAATTAGATTTTATATTTACTCATAATGAGTCACATTCTAATTATTTTTATAACCTTTTCTTCATCATAAACTTGATATACTAATCTATGTTGTATGTTGATTCTTCTAGAATAAGTATTATTAATTCCAATTAATTTTTCATATGAAGGAGGATTGGTATAAAGATTTGATTCAAGTAATTCAAGTAAAGCCACGACTTTTTTATGAATGGTAGGGTTTTGTTTTACTTTTTCAAAATCTTTTATAGCTTGTTTTGTAAATACTATTTCCATTCAATTTTCTCACAATCTTCAAGTTTTGTATTGGCTCCTTCAACACTTTCAAAAGTTACAGTATATTCTTTTTTGCATCCAAAAAGAAAAAATACAGATAATGTTATAATCAAAATTAAAATACAATTTATTTTTTTCATAAGCTATTTATTCTCCTTTTGGATAGTT
>JAZNJG010000013.1:0-6687 GCA_045577945.1 Bacilli bacterium
TATATTATGATAATAGCATTAACATCTTTTCTTCTCCTATATAAAGAAAATATCAGAGATAATATTATAAATATATTGTGTTATACTTTAATTTCAACAACTATTTTTCTCATTATTAGATATCTATTAAAAGAGAATAAAGGGTTGTTTACATATTTTGAAGTGTTTTCAATTCTTCTTTCAACAATAGGAGGAACTTTAATAGATATAAATATTTTAGGATTTAACATTAATATAGGATTTGCCATAGCTTGTTTTTATGCAATGTATTTTTCATACAATACTTCATCTTATTTTTCTATTATATATTCAGTACTCTCTTTTCTTTACTTATATTATGTAAGTTTAAATAATACAAGTACATCTAAAGAAACTTTAGAATTAGCAATTATTGTGCCTTTTCTTTCAGTTATATATTTAATAAACAATATTGCAAGTAGTTTTATAACAGTCATTTTATCTACTTTAATAGGCTTTGTTTATAGAGAATATTTAAATGTGTGTTTGATGATAGATGTAATAGTAATTATTTTTGAAATATTAAAGAAAAGAGTTATAACTCAAAAATCAAAAAAAGCTGAAGTGTTAAAAGAAGCATATAGTGCCGGAACAAATGAATTAAACAAAGAAATAATAGGGTTTTGTTCTTTTTTAGATATGTGCACAAATGATAATAGCATCAAAGAATACCAAAAGAAGTTAAAGAATGGAATAGAAAGTCTTTGCATAAATTATTGTGATAAATGCAAACAAAAAAACAAGTGTATGAACCATTATATTGATAAGAATGGAAATAGCTTGGTAAAAAATGAAATGGAAATAATTATAAAAAATTCAAAAAATATCCATTTTGACATAACAAAAACTAAAATATTGAATTTGTGTCCTTATAATGTAGAAATAAGGAAAAGCGCAATGTTAATAAATGATAATCTAAAAACTATTGAAACAAAAGCTAAATCAAATGATTTTGTTAATATAATAAATACAGTAACCAATTTGTTAAGACAATTTATGATAGATAATAACATAAGAAAAGAACTTGAGTACGAAAAGGTATACAAATTAAAAAAGAATATTGAAGATAATGGTTATAGCATAACTTACTTTAATTTAAAGAAACCTTTTGAAGATGATTTTATAATAGAAATAGGAATTAGAGGATACTCCTATGATGATTTAAAAGATAATATAAAAAGTATAGCTGAGAGAGTGTTAAAAGAAAAGGTTAGTATAATATATGATTATTCAGAAGCAAAAAAAGAATATATAAAGATAATCCCTTATAATAAATGTAAAATCGATTATAGTACTTCTAATATTGCTTCAGATAAAGTTTCAGGGGATAATTTGTTAGTAAGTAATAAGGATGGTAAAGTAGTTGCGATAATTTGTGATGGCATGGGAAAAGGATATAAAGCAAACTTAGAAAGCAAAGATATAATCAATAAATTAGATGAACTTTTATCAACAAATATTAGTTCATATACAATCGTACAGATTATTAACACGTATTCCCAAATAAAAGAAGATATCAATAGTTTTTGCACACTTGATTTTCTTGAAATTGATAAAAAGAATA
Organism: Bacilli bacterium; assembly: GCA_045577945.1. Lineage (GTDB taxonomy): Bacteria > Bacillota_I > Bacilli_A > ML615J-28 > CAG-698 > CAG-698. The sequence continues at coordinate 1,583 of JAZNJG010000013.1, forward strand.
ACAGTGCTAATTTTATTAAAATGTCTGCTTCACCAAGTTATATAATAAAAAAGAATAAAGACATTATAAAGGTGGAAAATAAAAGATTACCTTTAGGAAAAGAAATAGATATCGTTGAAAATAAATATAATTTAGATGTTGGAGATTTGGTAGTTATGAGTAGTGATGGAATATTTGAAAATGTAAAAAATGAAAAAGATTTATTAAATTACATTTGTTCACTTGTTTCAAATAATGTGGAAAAAGTAGTATATAATATAGTCGAATACGTGAGAAATAACAATAAATATGTTAATGATGATATGTCAGTAATAGTCTTACGAGTTCTACCAGAATAATACTCTAGGTAAAAAAGGCTTAATGCCTCCGAGAACATTAATAACAATATAACCTTTACTTTCTAAAGCTTGACATACTTTAGGAGAGGTATGTCCTTCATCACATATAATATAATAAGTAACATTCTTAGGCATAAATACATTTAAAACTTTTGGGTAGGGAATATTAATGGAATTATTTAAATGAAATTTATCAAAAGAAACTTTATCTCTTATATCAATGATTGTAATATTTGTATTTAAAATTCTACTAAAATCAAATGTATTAATATTTATCATTCTCTCACCAAACTATTTATTACTAATTAAATATATGTGTTATTAAAATATAATATACATTATTTTTAAAATATGATATAATAAAGCTATAAATATACTTTGTAAGTATCTATACTAGTAAGGGTGAACTAATGAATACTATTGAATTTCAAAATCAATTAAACGAGATATTAAAGAATATTACAAAAGATAATATAAGATTTATGATATTTGAAACTAAAGACTATGAATCTTTAAAAAATATATTATCAGAAATATTATTAGAACCATTATATGTGCAAGGAAAAACGAACCTACTAGTAATATATTTTAATAAAGATAGGGTTGGAATAAATGAATATATAGACTCGTTAAGTGATGATATAGGTACATCAGTTAATGTTTTTGAAGGTTTCGTAATAAAAAATAGAAACAAAAATGATCTAAAAGAATTTATGGAGATTTTTTATTCATCAAGTTTTAATCTATATGGATATTCTAACATAGTGGATTTAGTTCATGTTTTACGATATGACAAGGAAAATATAAACTCTTTAAAAGAAATATTACTAAAAGAATATTTGGGTGACGAAGAATTTTTGAAGATTGTTAGAGGAATGTTTGAAAATAATTTGAACGTTTCAAAAACATCATCAAGCATATATATGCATAGAAACACCTTAAATAATAAATTAACATTGATTGAAAATAATACAACATTAGCAATTCAAAACTTTAAAGATGCGGTAGCATTATATGAACTTTTAAAATAATGTGCAACCTGCACATTGTTATTGAGAAGTATTTATAGTATAATAACATAGTAAAAAAAGAAAAAGGAGATTATTTATGGCAACTGTTACTTTAACTAACATTAACAAAGTATATGATGGAAATGTTCATGCCGTTATAGACTTTAACTTAAAAATTAAAGATAAAGAATTTATCGTATTCGTTGGACCTTCTGGATGTGGAAAAACTACAACTCTTAGAATGGTTGCGGGATTAGAAGAAATCACTTCTGGTGAATTAAGAATTGATGATGAAATCGTTAATGACGTAGCACCAAAAGATCGTAATATCGCGATGGTTTTCCAAAGTTATGCGCTATATCCTCATATGACTGTTTATGATAACATGGCATTTGGTCTTAAATTACGTAAATTCTCACGTGATGAAATCGATCGTCGTGTTAATGAAGCTGCAGAAGTTTTAGGATTAAAACCTTACTTAGATCGTCGTCCAAAAGCTTTATCAGGTGGTCAAAAGCAACGTGTTGCTTTAGGTAGAGCTATCGTTCGTAATGCTAAGGTATTCTTAATGGACGAACCATTATCTAACCTTGATGCAAAACTTCGTGTACAAATGAGATCAGAAATCATTAAAATTACTGAAAGATTAGGAATTACTACTATTTATGTAACACATGACCAAATCGAAGCCATGACAATGGCATCTCGTATTGTAGTTATGAAAGATGGTGTTATCCAACAAATCGGAACTCCAAAAGATATTTATGACAATCCTAACAATGTATTCGTTGGTGGATTTATTGGAACTCCTCCTATGAACTTCGTTGAAGGTAGAGTAACTGAAGATGGTTACTTTGTTGTGGGTGATCATAAATTAGGCGTTACTAAGATTAAAATTCCTGAAAATAAATTCAAAGTTTTAGATAACCAAAATTATATTGAAAAACCAATTATTTTTGGTATTAGACCTGAAGATGTATATGATACTCCAGAATTATTTGAAAAATATAAAGATTCAAAAGTTCATCTAAAAGTTGATGTTGCCGAATTATTAGGTGCTGAAACTAATATCTATGGTGTATTAAATGGTCAAAACTTAGTTGCAAAAGTTCCTGCACGTGTTGACTTACATATGAATGATGAAGTTGACCTTGTATTAAATATGGAAAAATGTCATTTCTTTGATCCTGAAACAGAACAAAGAATTAAGAGATAATAATCTAAGATAAAGATTACCACCAAAGGGAAACCTTTGGTGTTTTTTTAATTAATTTTAAAATATACAAGAAAAAACTTAGTATCAAAATGATGTCAGTTAAATTGATTTGTTTTTTGTTGTAATTTTTAAAAAATATGATATAATATATAAGTAAGTAAAAATTAGTATTTTATAAATGCTATATTAATAAGTTACCAATTAATTGAAAGGAACAAGAAATATGAAGAAAAAGACAATTAGAGATGTTGAACTTAAAAACAAAACTGTTTTAATGCGCGTGGACTTTAATGTTCCAATGAAAAATGGTGTAATTACTGATGATAATCGTATCGTTCAAGCTTTACCAACAATTAAATATGCATTAGAACAAGATGCTAAAATTGTGTTATTATCACACTTAGGAAGAGTTAAAGAAGAATCTGATTTAGTAAAGAACGATTTAGCTCCTGTTGCTAAGAGATTAGCAGAATTATTAGAAAAAGAAGTTAAATTTGTTCCTGCCACAAGAGGAGCAGAAGTTGAAGAAGCTGTTAAAGCTATGAAAGCTCAAGATATAGTAATGTTACAAAATACAAGATTTGAAGACTTAGATGGTAAGAAAGAATCTAAGAACAATCCTGAATTAGGTGCATATTGGGCAAGTTTAGGTGATTTACTTGTTAATGATGCATTTGGTACTGCACATAGAGCACATGCATCTAATGCTGGTATAGCTGCAAACGTTAAAGAAGTTGTGGCTGGTTTCTTAATTGAAAAAGAAATTAACTTCCTAAGCAAAGCAGTTGATGAACCTGTTCATCCATTCGTGGCTATTTTAGGTGGAGCTAAAGTAAGCGATAAGATTTCTGTTATCGAAAACTTAATCAATAAAGCTGATAAGATCTTAATTTGTGGAGCTATGGCATTCACATTCTATAAAGCATTAGGATTTGAAGTTGGAAAGAGTTTATGTGAAAATGATTTCGTTGAATACGCAAAAGGTTTATTAGAAAAAGCAAACGGTAAGATCGTTCTTCCTAATGATGCAGTATGTGCTCCAGCATTTTCAAATGATGGCCCATTTGTTACATGTGATGCAGATAAAGTTCCAGCTGATATGATGGGATTAGATATTGGACCTAAATCATTAGAATTGTTTGAAGAAACATTAAAAGGTGCAAAGACAGTTGTATGGAATGGTCCTGCAGGTGTATTTGAATTTGAAAATCTTGCAAAAGGTACTAATGGTATTTGTGAAATGTTAGCAAACTTAGAAGGTGCAATAACTATTATCGGTGGTGGAGATAGTGCTGCAGCTGCTGAAAAATTAGGATATACTGAAAAATTCACACATGTATCTACAGGTGGTGGAGCTAGTTTAGAATATTTAGAAGGTAAAGCATTACCTGGAATCGTTATTTTAAATGATAAATAATAAATTAATATAATTTGACAGGAGATAAAAAAATGAGAAAACCTATTATTGCTGGAAATTGGAAAATGTTTAAAACACGTGATGAAGCCCTTCAATTCATTTTAAAGGTTAATAATAATATGCCTTCAAATGAAAAAGTTGATTCTGTAATCTGTTCTCAATTCACTGTTTTAAGATGCTTAGTTAAGAGACAAGGTGATAATTTAAGAATCGGTGCACAAAATATGCATTTCTTAGATGAAGGTGCTTATACTGGTGAAGTAAGTGGATTAATGTTAAAATCAATCGGAGTTTCATATGTAGTAATTGGTCATAGTGAAAGAAGAGCTATGTTTAATGAAACTGATGAAGCTATTAATAAAAAATTACATAAAGCATTTGAAGTTGGTTTAACTCCAATTCTTTGCGTTGGTGAATCTTTAGAACAAAGAGAAGGTGGCCAAACAGAAGAACATTTAAAGAATCAAGTTGAAAAAGATTTAGCTGGTTTAACAGCTGATCAAGTTAAAGAATTAGTAATTGCTTATGAACCAATTTGGGCTATCGGAACAGGTAAAACTGCTACTTCTCAAATTGCTGATGAAACTTGTGGATTTATTCGCCAAACAGTTGCAAAATTATATGGTGAAGAAGTAAGCGAAGCAATTAGAATTCAATACGGTGGAAGCGTAAAAACAAGTAATATAGATGAATTAATGAGTATGCCTAATATTGATGGTGCATTAATTGGTGGAGCTAGTCTAAAAGCTGATGATTTTATTACTTTAGTAAATGCTGCTATAAAATAATTTAAATGGCTCTGTAAAGAATTCAGGAGATAATTAAAATTTTAAATTTTAATTATCGACGATAAATCGTCCCTGTTAAAAATTCAGGAGATAGATTATTGTCAAAAATTCAGGAGAAAAAAACTCATTTAACTTATTTGTTAGATGAGTTTTTATTCTGCCTATTATTGATGATTTTAATATTAATTTTTTATAGTTAGATTTTTATTTATTATATAAATTATTCTTAGTTTGAATCTATCAAAATTTGAATAACCTTTTCCATTCATATTGATTTGACTTATAATTGAGTTTAAACCTTCTATTAGTCCATTAGATAGTCTTCGATTATTAATC
>JAZNJG010000014.1:0-1549 GCA_045577945.1 Bacilli bacterium
TTGCTACACATAAAGATAGATATGAAATTGTATGTGATAAGGGGCATAGTTTTGCGAAAATAAAAAGAGGTTGTTATTATGATAATATAAATAGTATTTATCCAACAACTGGTGATTTTGTTATTATTGAATGGAATCAAACTGGAGATAGCATGATTTGTGAAACTTTAAAAAGAGAAAGTTCATTTTCAAGAACAGCGTCTTCAAGTGATAGAAATCATGAACTTCACAATCAACATGAACAATTAATTGCAGCAAACTTTGATTATGTATTTATTATGCAGTCGTTAAATAATAATTTTAATTTACATAGATTAGAGAGATACTTAAGTTTATCTTGGGAATCTGGAGCTATTCCAGTAATAATTCTAACGAAAAGTGATTTAGTAGAAAATATACAAGACTATATTAATCAAGTAGAAAACATTGCATTTGGTGTTGATGTTTATGCTGTAAGTTGTATAACTGAAGATGGTTTAGAAAGTATTAAAAAATATTTTTCTAAAGGTAATACTATTGTTTTTCTTGGTTCTTCAGGAGTGGGAAAATCAACATTAGTTAATACCTTATATGGTAAGGAAGTAATGAAAACTTCGGATATTAGAGAAGAAGATTCAAGGGGGAGACATACAACAACTTCAAGAAATCTGATAATGCTACCTAATGGAGCAATGATTATTGATACTCCAGGAATGAGAGAACTTGGAATGTGGGATGCAGAAAATGGAATAAATAAAACATTTCAAGATATAGAAAAGTATATAGGAATGTGTAAGTTTTCTGATTGTACTCATACTAATGAACCTGGTTGTAAAATAATTGAAGCAATAGTTAATGGAGAAATAGATCAAGAAAGATATGAACAATATTTAAAATTACAAAAGGAATCAAGATATAATACTGATTCGAATCAATATTTACAAGAAAAGAAAGATAAATTTAAAGAAATATCAAAAATCAATAAGCATAATAGAAAGAAATAAATTACAATTTTTGGAGGTGTAGAAATGGATAATAAAAGAAAGAGAATGACAGCACCAATTGTTGTAACAGTTATTATAGTGTTATACTATGCTATTTACTTTGGCTTTTTAATAACACTGCTCGATGGTATATGGAAATATGCATTAGGCATTATTCCAATAATATTTTCAGCAGTAATGGTCACGGTTTGTATAGAAAGAATAAATGAAATAAAGAAAGGAGAAGAAGATGATATTAGTAAATACTGATTATATTAATGGTAAAGAATTTGAAATGTTAGGGCTTGTTAAAGGGAGTACTATTCAATCAAAACATCTTGGAAAAGACATTGCACAAAGCTTCAAAACACTAGTTGGGGGAGAACTTAAATCATACAATGAAATGATGAATGAGGCGAGAGCTCTTGCAACAAAAAGAATGGTTGAGGAAGCAGAGACCCTTAAAGCAGATGCGATTGTTAATATCCGTTATGCGTCATCTGCAATTATGCAGGGCGCAGCTGAAGTAATTGTTTATGGTACAGCTGTAAAATTTGTTAAATAAGTAAACAAATTACAATTTATAT
>JAZNJG010000015.1:0-3476 GCA_045577945.1 Bacilli bacterium
AATGAGTTTTATTAAGAAATTAGTTTTAGTATTAACACTAGTTTTAACTGTTTTTCTTACTTTAGCTTGTGGGGAAGAAGCAACGCTTAAGTTTGAAAAAAATTCATTCGAAGTAACAGTTGGTGAATCATTTGAATTAAAACCAATTATTACAGGAAGTGAAAGTTTAGTTGAATATTCTTTTGATAAAAAAGGAATCGTAAAGATTGAAAACCAAACAGTTTCTGCTTTAGCAACTGGAAGTGTAGTTATCACTGCAAATCTAAAAGATGCTAGAAAAGTAAACGCTACAATTATTGTAGTTGTAAAGAAACATTATCATGTATACGATCAAACGATAGCAGAAGATGAATATTTAGCAAGTAAAGCTACATGTACTGCCAAAGCAAAATATTATAAATCATGCATCTGTGGTAGTTTTGATGAAAACCAATCTGAAAAATTCAATATCGGAACATTAGCTGCTCACGTATATGATAAAGAAGTAGTAGATCCTAAATATTTAGCTGAAGAAGCTACAACTGAAAGTGCTGCTAAATATTATAAATCATGTGTTTGTGGAGAATTTGATGAGGAGTTATCTGAAATATTTAAATATGGGGATGCCACTCAAGATCATATTCATGTATATGAAGAGGTGGTTAAAAACAGATATTTAAAAACAAGTGCAACATGCTTGAAATTAGCAGTATACTATAAATCATGTGAATGTGGAGAAAAAAGTGAGGAAACATTTGAAGCTGGTGACTATGGTCAACACATATATGACAAACAAGTTGTTGATAATAAATATTTAAAGTCATCAGCTACTTGTACTGAACCTGCTACATATTATTTATCATGTGAATGCGGAATGTTTGATACGAAAATATCGAAACTATTTTATTCTGGAGAGTTGGAACCGCATGTTTACAGTAATGAGGTAATTGATGAAAAATATTTAGCCACAAAAGCAACTTGCAGAGAGGAAGCTACATATTATAAGTCATGTATATGTGGGGCATATGATGTTGACGAATCATATACATTCATTGGAGGAGAATTAGAACCACACGTTTATAATGAAGTGGCTGATGAAAAATATTTAGTAAGTAAAGCTACATGTACTCAAAAAGCTAAATATTATAAGTCATGTGAGTGTGGCGATATAAATAAAAACGAGACGTTTGAAGCCGGTGATTTTGCATCACACATATATAATAAAACTGTTGTTGATGAAAAATATTTAGCTAAAGAAGCAACATGTACTCTTAGAGCACTATATTATACATCTTGCGTATGTGGACATTTTGATAAAAATAGGTCTTTAGAATTTGAAGCTGGTGGCTTTGGAGAACATAAATTTATTAATGAAATTGTTTCATATAAATATATAGCTAGTGAAGCTACTGAGAATAGTCCTGCTAAATATTATAAATCATGTAAATGTGGAGAAAAAGGTACTGAAACTTTTGAGTATGGTGAATCTCTTAGCAAGATAACAGAAATAAAAATGAACATTGTTAAAACAGAATTAAGTATTGGAGAAAAAGTTGGATATTATATTGATATAATGCCTACTCATGCAAGTAATAAAGATTATGATATCATATTATCAGATGGAAACATTGTAACTGTTAATAAAGGAAGTGAAACGATTACCGCTATTGGTCTTGGTTCATGCACTATTACCATTACCTCATTAGAAGATTCAAATATTAAACATACTATTAGTATAACTGTAAAAGAAAAAACATCAGAAAAAATAAACATTGATACTATTTCAATTATAGGGGATAAAGAAATGCGCGTTGGAGAAAAGATGAGCTTAACAGCAATAGTAAATCCATATGAAGCATTTCAATCTGTTACATGGGAGTTATATAAAACAAATATAGCCACAATTAGTGAAGATGGAGTCATCACAGCACTTGCAACTGGGACAATTAGAGTAAGAGCAATTAGTGTTAGTGAAAATGACGGTGGTCAAAAAGTGAAAAGCGCATATTTTATTATTAAAATTTATGAATAATCTTTGGATAACTAATTAAAAAAATTATCATATAAAGATACAGTTTATATAGGCGATTTAGCTTATATAAACTTTTTTTAGTTTATTGGGTATTTTAATAAAAGTTAAAATATGTTATAATAGTGTAAATAGAAAAAACTAAGTTATATAATAATTTATAATGGGATGTGATTTTATGGATGTTGAAAAATATGCTAGTAGTAAAATATTTATGTTTTTTGAATGGTCATATAAATTAGTAATATGGAATTTATTATCATTATTTGTTGTCGCTTTGTTTGGAGCAGGCCCAATAATCGGTTTTTATACAATACAAAATAATTATTCCATAGAAAATGTAGCTTATATAACCGATGCAAGTGATTCAAATCAAATAGAGGTTACATTAAAAAATGGAAATAAGTCAATGCTTGAAGGGTTTCCTATTTCAAGAGAAATAACTGAATATAGAATAGATGATAGTTATATATATTTGGTGCTTGTAAATAAAAGCGGAAATAATGTAACTATATGTGTACCGAATAAAGATTTTATTAAGACGATTGATAAAATATACTTTGATGGTGAGAATTTGATCGTTGAAGGAATGAAAAAAACTTTCATATATGAGAATATTTTAATTTCTTCACTATCAAATGAATTTTCAAGAATAGATACAAATAATTATACTATTATTGGGTTAGAAAACGGAACATTAATAAATTATGGAAATGTCATAGAAACAAAGCATAATCTAGCGGGGGCGCTAATGATTGTGGCGCTATTATTGATTATTTTTGCTTTAATCCCTTGCATTGTTACAATATTCTCAATGATAAAGATTTTTGGTGAAGATGGAACTAGTGATACTTTTGGACTATTCTTTAATAGATTATGGGATAATTTTAAAAGTTTATGGAAATTGGAATTAATAATTATTCCTACTTTAGGAATAATGATATTTGCCTTATATATATATTATATGATTATCAAGGGGACTGGTGGTAATTTCTTATATTCACTTTCTTATAATCTAATATTGATAACAATATTATTGTTTATATTGTGGCTTGTAAATCTACCAATGACATTAGGATACTTTAGAATGAATACATATAGTATATTTAAATTCACGCTTATAATGGCATTTAAGAATATTTTATATACACTTCTATATGTGTTTTTGATTGTTGGAATGTTGCTATTGTGTTTTATAAATAATTTCTTTATTCCGGTATGGTTCTTACTAGGATTTAGTTTACCTATGTATATAACATATTTAGTAAGTAGAAAGAAATACAAGTTGTTAATTCATGACTTTGAAAGCTATAAAGATGATGATATTTATGACTTGGGCTCAAAAGAAGATTAGTAAATATAGAGAATAAATAGGTATAGAAGATTAAATAAATATAAAAAAATAGATTAGATATATTTTTATTTTAAATAATATATCATAAAGTTATTAGTAAATAATAAAATATAA
>JAZNJG010000016.1:0-15213 GCA_045577945.1 Bacilli bacterium
ATTTATTTAATTACCTGTACTACCATGACCACCTTCTCCTCTATCAGTTTCAGAAAGTTCTTCGACTTCTTCAAATTCAATTTTAGGACAAGGTAATATTACAATTTGACCACATTTTTTACCTACTTTAAATGGTTGAACTCTAGCATATCTATCTCTGGTTTTATAAGTAACTTGAACTTCTCCTCTATAATCTGTATCAACAAGACCAGGAGTATTTGGCATATAACATTCGGTTTTTCTATTTCTAGATTGTGGAATAGGAAACATGCCATATCCTTCAGGAAGTTCAAAAGCTAAACCAGTATAATAAACAAATGAATCTATATGAGGGTCATATTTACAATCTACAGAAGTTAAATCCATTCCAATACTACCACTTGTAGCATATGTAGGAATTTTAGCATCAGGATGTAATTTTTTAATTTTAACTTTTATTTTTTCCATTCTTTAAATATATATTTTATCCAAGAATAATGTTTTCTTTTAGATAGATAATTAAAATCTTGATCATTATAATAAGCTTCTTGTTCAAAACTTATATTATAATATGCATTTTTATTAGTTTTAAAAAGATAAGGGCCTATTATAAGTTTAATAATCCATTCAATAAGATACCAAACATAAAAGAAAACATATAACATTTCTTTCATTTGTTCACTATGAATACTTTCATGATTGATAGCTTCTTTATTTAGAAAATCTTGATTTTCTTCTCTAACAAAAAGAATTCCAAAAAGATTTATTGCTACAAAACCTTTAAATGGAATATGTTTATTAATAATTATTTTCATATTATGCGGCTAATAAAAGATTTCCAGCTTTTTCAATTTTGCGAGATTTATCTCCAAATAAAAGAGTATCCATTCGTTTAATTCCAGTAGAATTATCAACATTAGAATAATATCCTGTAATGGCACCATAAGCTCCCCAAGCAGTACCTATAATATCTTGCTGACCTGGACCTAGATGATAATAATGAGCCATTTCATTTAATACATTAACTTTTTTCATACTAATACCACTATCATCAATAGCACTCCAATGTTTATTAACCAACTGATCTACTGTATGACCGGTATATTTAAGTTGTAATTTCTCATCTTCTGTTAAAATAACATCAGCAAATAATTTATGAACTTGACTATCAGTAAGTTTAATTTTATCCATAGCATTAAATTGTTCAGAAAGATATTTAGTCTGTTGTTGACAAATACCTAAAATTTCATGAGCAATATCTATATTCTTATGAACAGAATAAGTATGTCTAATAGAAATATAATTAGAAGCTTGATTAATTGCAGCATTTAAAGTATTTTGACAAATAATTCTAATAGGAGTAAATAATATCTTAACTCCAGAACTACCATCATGAGAAGTAGTAAATACTAAATAATTTTCAACAGGATCTCCATTAACTAAAATATTATCAGGAAGTTTAGCAGAAACAAATATTCTTTCTCCATTACCAAAGAAACCAGCAGTTTGCCATATAGATTTATCTTTTCCAATAGCATTATCAAAAAAGTTAAATGCTTCAGTATTTTGAACGATTGTATATCGTTCTTTAACAATACCTAAAGGTATATTGCAATCAGTACGATAAGTAGCAAAAGCATTTGGACATTGAGTGAAATAATCTCCTCCATGAAAGAAACCATCTTCTCTTAATCCATCTTTAGCTAGACCAGGCATTTTAGCTATAAGTTCACATTTAGCTACTTCCCAATCTAAACCAGCCTTTTCCATAACTTCTATAGAAGATTTACAATCTTCAACATTTACTGCACCTTTATATCTAAAAGGAGCACCTTTTACACCATACATATTAAATTTGTTTAAAATTTCTAATATTATATATAGCTAAACCATTTTCATCTAACATATTAGGATCTTCATAAATAGGAACATCATAAAATTCTTTAAGAACTTTAAATTTAGCATTGTTTTTATTTATAAAATAAATATCTTTATTACCATTAAACAATCTATTTATTGGAAGTACAACTTTACTCTGTAAAGCAAATAATCCAATATGTTCAGGACGAATAATGACATCTTTAAAATATTTATTACTGATATAACCAGCATCTTGAATATATATTTTAGTATCAGTTTCACGTTTAAAATGATTATCATCTATAACACTTTTAATGTTATTATTATATAGTTTATTAAATTCTATAAAATAAGCATAACGCCTATAAATTACACCATTAGAATCTTTATAAATATCTGAATATCTTAAATTATGATAAAAACCTTCATGACTAGGAGTAGTATTAAATTCATCATCTTTTAAAGTAAGATAATCTAAAACATCAGTTTTTAAATACTTGGCTACATCTTTTAGTATAATATCAAAAGGGATAATAGATTTATCTAATATAGATATTATTTCTCTCATATCATTATATTTAGCAATAAGTCTATTACGATCTTCTGGTTTACAAGAAGCTAGCATATAGCTAGCTTCTTTATTAAATTCTTCTATACCAAACATAATATTATTTAATCTGTAAACTTTGATTATTTACTAATTTAGCAATAGTAATTTTATCTGGTCCATTTACTTCAATAGTATATTTAAATGCATCTTTAGGAGTATTTTGTTTTACAACTGTATTCATATATAAACAACCAATCATTTCTAATACTTTTTCTTTATTAGTAAACATAGTCATAAAACTACCATTATAAGTAACATCAACTGATAATATAGCTAAATCATCAATAGTATATGGTTTAAAATTAGGACCTTGTTCAGCAATTATATTAGCATTTATTGCTTGCATAATACCTTCAAAATCTACATCTTCACCAGTATATAAACAACCATTATTATAAGCTTCTGTAATAAAACCAATCATAGCATTTATTAGTAGTGCTATTCTTTCTTCATCAATTTCTACAGCTTTACTAGTTTTAGTAAATATTCTGGCAGTAGGTAATTCTATAAATTTATTATTTTTACCATCGGCACCAAATGTATTTACGGTTTCAAGCATTACACTCTTAAGTCTTTCAATACGATTTTCATATTTCTTTCTAGTACTAGCAATTCGTTTCTCTTCTTCTTTACAACTAGCCATATCAGCTTTCCAACTTTGAATTGCTTTATAATAACTTTCAAGTTTATCTTTTAATTCTTCTTCTTTAATGTTTAAAATATCTAATTGTTCTTCGGTAATTTCACCATCATTAGCTTCAATTTCACCAAATAATTTAAGAAGTTCTTCTTGAATTGCATAAAGACTTGCCATAATTTAAAGTTTTTTAATTGATTCTACTTCGATTTTATTTTCAGTAAACATATATTGACAATGATCTATATTAAGCTTATAATTATTTAGTAAAGCTTCAATATCAAAATTATCATTATCTAATGACATTTTATCTATCTCATCAAGTTCTATTTCAAAAATAGCACTTATACAAAAATCAAAAACATATAAATAATTATAATTCATTGAATAAATATAATTTAGTACATGGTTTATTATTTAAATGATTAGTTCCAAGATGAATTTTAAACCCTATAGCTTCTTTAGGTCTAACATAATTTTTATTATATACTTTATTAATTATAGTATTAATTGAAAGTCTGCCATTACATCTTATTTCAGAATCTCCACCAACACAAGTATCTATATTACCATTAAAAAGCTTTTGATAAAATACAATAAATTTAGCCATTATGTCCATTCATTTCAGTAGTATAAATTTTATAAGATTTAATTCTACCACAATTACTACATCTATTTATAATAACTTTTCCGATAATATTTCCTCTAACATCAGAAAGTTTTTCTTCTTTATAAACTTCAAACTGATGAAGTCCAAAAGCACAATAAATTTTATTTTTCATATTAGTAAATATTAATATCGTATCTACATAATAAATCTCGTTTAGATAAATGTTTATTAATAATATGTTTATTGGTTATTTTATGACAATGAGAACACTCTTTATATTGAATTAAAGTATAAACTAAAGCACTATATTTTTTATTTTTTACTTTCTTTCCAATATTTTTATATTTACCTATAACCTTATATTTCCATTCATAAGAATGTCCAATAAATAAACATTTTATTTTTTTAAATAAATTCATAACCCTCATTTAAAAGATAATCTCTTATTTTTCCTGCAATAATTTTAGCATTAGGATGAGGTTTACCTGTAGTACCATAATAACGAAGATCCATAATATGCATCCATTCATCAATAAAATAAGTATAAGCACAAACAGTAGCAGTATCTAAAGGTAATACTCCTCTAGCATCTTGTCTATTCATACCTTTTTCTACAAGATATTTATACTTATTAAATGAATCTTTACAACTATTTAGATATGCGCAAAGTATACCATCAGTGGTATTAATTTCTGATTTAGAACCTTTATAAACTGTACTTGTAACTGTTGTAAAATCTTCACTTACTTTATCTATCCACCAAGGTTTACAAAGTGTACCATCATCATATACATATCTAGTACTTTGTTCAGCAATATTATTAGGACTAACTCTATTTAATTCTCTACTAGTACTAATTTGAGTTATAACTTTAAATGTGTATCTCATTATTTTATGACCTTCTTGAGTATTTGCAAATGTTATTTCATCTACTATATATTTATCAAGATGTTGCAAATAAGCAAGATGTTCTAAATAATATTGACCATTTGTAGCTACATAATATTTATTATTTGCTATTTTATATCTACAATAAACTTCATTACCTATAATATCTTGAACAGCAGCATAATCTATATGTGCACATCCAAGATTTCCAATAGGAATAATCCAATAAACACTACGATGTCTAAACATACTATAATGTTTGTCATCCATAAGTCTTTTAATTAACCTATCATTATCTGTAGTTTTTTCACTACGATAACAAATTCTAGCACATCTAGCTACATGAGCTTGCCAATCAACATCTTGTTGCCATAATTCTACTGATGGTTCTACAATTTTCATAATATTATTTAATTAATTGTTTATATGCTTCAAGAACTTTATAAAAAAGTTGCATTTTAGTTTTATTATTTTCAATAGTTATACTACAAGGAAAGTCTATGATTTCACTTTCATGTTCGGATTTATCACAACCATCACGATTGACTTTAATAACTCCCCCGTAGAGGGAATTACCTATTATCCTTCTAGCTTCATTTTCAAATCTAACATCTGGAATTATACATATACCTTCTTTTTCAGCAATACTTACAGCTTTATAAATTGTAGATTTAACCCAAATATCCATATCAAGTAAATTTCTACAAATATTAGTGCCAAAATATTGCATTAAAGTTCTAAGTTTAATACCAATATTAGTAATATCATCATAAATTATTTCATTAAGGCTATAATCTCCTAAACTTTCAAAAGTAATTTCATAATATTTATCTTTAAAACTATTTTTATCTACAAATCTTCGTTCATTTAAAAGATAATATTCTTCATCTTTCTTTTTTCTATCATCAAAATATTCTCTAGGAATATTATACATAATAGAAAGACAATCTTTAAGAGCATCAGCAAAATGTATAATTCTATGTTTAAAATTATCATCATATAATATTTTAGATGCTAACCAGTTAGAATAAGAAGCTTTAGTTACTCCATAATGATGAATATAATTAATCATAGAAGCAACAGTATCTTTACCGCTATTAGCTGTACCTGCAATACCAATAAGTATTTGTTTCATATAATTTTTAATTGTTTTATTTATTGCAAATATACAATATTTTTTGAAAAAATGTGAATTATTTTGATTGAATTTTAGGCCATCTCAGCCACTCTATAATAAACTGGAACAAGTTATTACAAACTATAATATAATTGAATAATCAGCCTAAAAATGGCTGTAAAATTCATTTTAGACCTAAAATTTAACAAAATCAGACTGCATTTTAGCAGTCCTTTAGTATAAATATATTAAATTACAGTAAAAACATCATAATTATCAGCACTTTCTAAATATTCTATATCAATATTACCTCTATGTTTAATTTCATCTACAACATAGTCTTTTATTTCTCCTTTAATTTTAATTTGACATCTACCATAAATATCTGTTTTACATAATCTACAATTAGAATCAAATTTTTCTTTACCTAAAAGAATAAAATATTCACGTCCACCATGTTCTTCATTAGTAATCGCACATTCAACATAATAACGATAAGCTTCTTTAACAGGAAAAAATAAAAGCCCTTCTTTACTTAAGAAAGGCTTTTTATTACTACTAGTAGGATTTAATACTTCATATTTAATTATAGACATATTAAAGAATATAAGTTGTTTTTACATGAAATGGTAAATTATTAATACCACTTCGTTCTCCATATTCAACATACATATACTTACCGATAAGTTTATTTTTATTTTTCAAACATTGTCTTTGATAATCTAAACTACCTCCAACATGACATTCGAATTTAGCATCATTGATATCGTTTTTACATATAAATAAAGGAATATCAGGTCGTTTAATTCCTTCAGGTTTAATATCTACAATAAGGAATTTACCATCAGTACTTTTCTTATATTTAATCATAGTTTGATTTCTTTTACCAAATTGATAACTTCCATTAGGATTTCTAAGAATAAGACCCTCAAAACCTAAATCTATAGATTTATCTCTATAATAAGTTGCTACACTATTACTATGAACAATTTTATTAGGAAGTACTATTAATCTACTATCATTACATTTATGTTCAACAATATCTTTAAAATGTTTAACATAATTAATTAAATTACTATATAGAATATCATTTCTTAAATGTTGAGCCATTTCATCTATAGCTATATCATAAACCCAATATTGAAGAAGTTTATTTTCTTTACAAGAAGGATCTTTAACATAATGATTAATTTCATTAACACTAGCACCAGGAAGATAAATTTCTCCATCGAGAATATAATGTTCTTCAATCATCAAATTAAGAAGATTTGTAGGAATAGCAGTTAAAAGATATTGTTCAAGATTATATAAACTATTCCAATAAGTACCTTCTCTAGATTGAAAATGAAGTTTAATAGGTTCAAATATATTACCTGTATTTTCATGAGCACTAATAAAACATCTTAAACCATTAATTTTCCATTGACCATAATAAGTTGGACAATTCTTAAAAAGTTTATTATTAGTATTATCATAAACTTTAGCTAACATAGGTAATAATGAACCATCAGTAGTAGTACGATTATCAGGAAGATATGTTTTAAGATAATTATACAATTCTCCCTCTACGGGCAAGGTAACATTATCTTTCACTTCAGATAAATACTTATATCCACTTTTACGTTTAGCATTTATTCTAGATAAAGCAGCGTCTTTTGCTCTAGATGCAACTTTAACATATTCAGTACTAACTGTTTTACCAAGAATACCATATTGAACTTTAAGAGCTGTATCATTTATAACTTCTACTTTCCAAAAACAAGGTTCCCCAAAGTTATTTTTTCTATAAAGAGTTTCTAAATAATTCATATATTAAAATTTAAAATCATTAAATGAAAAAGTCATATTATCTAAAGATACTGGTTTAGTTTTAACTTTGACAGATTTTTCTTTTTTCTTAGGAGAATTAAGTTCATCTAATAAATTTGGATTTTTACTTTCAACTATTTCGCCAGTCTTAAGATTTTCATAAATATATATTTCTTCTCCAGTATATAAATCATTAGTTACTTGTTTAATAAATTTATTTGGTTTAGTATTTTTCTTTTTAATTTTAGTACTAGCTTTAGTAATATTTTGTTTTAAAGGATTATAATATTCAAATATAAGATTATCTATATGTCTATCAATAAGTTTGTCTAAATATTTATTATAAAGAATTTGATTTTGTAATTTAACTAGATAAAAATAATAATTATTTAATTTAATTTGATACATAGGATAATGAGTCATAAGAATACGACCACAAGATATTTCTCTAGTACAATCCAAATCAGGAATCATATTATCTAGTATATTACATAAATCATAATCATTACGATATTCTTTTATATTTTTATAATAACCATAATCTATATTTGGATATACAAGCATTAAATTATGTTTAATATCCGCATTGAATGGATCATACAGAGTCAGCAATGCTATCATAATAATTTAAATTACAATTTTTATCATAATCAAAAAGAAATATTTGAACATGAAATTTAGAATTAAGTTCAACATTATTAACTAATTTTTCATAACATTCAGTTGCATTTGAAATATCATTAGTAACTAAAATTGTTTCTCTACCAGCATGTTCAGATATTCTTCCTACTTCATATCTTTTAATATATTCTAATACTTCTTCATCAACCATTTAATATATATTTAAGAAGTTTATAAACTATAATTCTTTTAGGTTTACCTATAAGACAATAATTATATTTAAACCATTCTACACAATCTATACTAGGACTTAGTTTTGTGACACCTTCACTATTAACTATTGCAGTACCTTTATCATAATTAAAAGTAGTATATTTAAAACTATTTAAATCAGGATCTACAAGATTAAATCTTTTAATGACAGACAAATCATCTTTAGAATTAAAATCAATATTACCATAAAGATAAATATCTCTTTGATGAATAGTTCCATGTTTAGACTCATATTGCAATTCACCAAAATAATTAGAAGATTTATCAATACGGATTTCTTGTTCTTCTGTAATAGGCTCCATAATAGTAAGTTCTACACCATGTGGAGTTTTAGAATGGAGCAGTATCGCTCTCTTCCTTATCCCTAACAAATTTATTTCTTTCTCGTACATAATGATTTATATATTTTAAACATTTTATAATTGCATCATAACTAATATTATCTTTATTATTTATAATTAATTCAGCAAAATCTTTACTCTTATATCTTTTAGGAATAAGAATAGGTAAAATTTTATAAGTATATTGTAGCCAAGCAGCTTCATTTTTACCTACTTCATCATTATCCATCAAAGAAATAATAATACCGTTTTCAGTAAGTTTACTACTTAGCCAATCATATTCATTTTGTCTAAGTTTATAAGTTTCATGTGGTATATTAATTACACCAATATTCACTTCGTTTAATCCCCCGTAAAGGGAATTAAATCTTTTAATATTTGCACCTATACAAAGTCTATCTTTAGTAGACTTAGTTAATACAATAATATTATAATTATTTTTATCAAGATTATAAATACCCTCTAAATGATTACAATTAGTTATAAATTTAGTATGGCTTTTATCTCTTTTAGGAAAATATAATTTAATGTTATAAATTCCATTTTTATCTCTACCTAACACATACCCATAACAAGGGTCTTCTTTATCATAAAAATATTTTGGTTCAGGATTGATATTTCTGTTTATATAATATTGATCAACAGGATGAATAAAATTAAGATTTAAATATTTAATTGAAACATGCATTTTACTCCAATAATCAATATCATATTTATTCCAATCTCTAACAACCAATTCAATTTTAGATTTAGTATTCTTAATAGAAGATATTGTTGTATTAATTTCATTAATCAAATTAATATCTTTTTCTTTTCCATAAAAAATATCTTTAAATGTATAACTAATATGTTTTAATACTTTAATAAAATCATGTTTATTAGAAATATTTAATTTCATATTAGGATACATATTATTCATAACAAGAGCTACTAAATCAAAACAATCTCCCCAAAAATATCCAGCAAAATCTTTAAATTTAAGTTTACCTTTATTGTCATATCTAAAACCACAAGTTGGATGACAATCATCTCTAAGAGGAGATATAATTAATTCTCCAGTATCAATACAATGTTGAACTAGAGCATCTGATAAATTTAGATATGTACTAAATATTGTTATTTGACTTACTTTACTTAGTATAAATTCTTTATTAAATTTTGTTGTATTTACTCCTCTTCCCATAATAATAAAAAAGACTTGCTGTATTATCTACAGCAAGTCAATGAACATCAAACCTAAAAAGACCATCTAATTGTTTTATTAATACATATTAGAATCCATTATCATCAAATGGAAGATCGTTACCTGCAGCTACACCTATACCATCAAAAGGATCTCCAGCAATATCCTGAACAGGTACACCTCCCATCATACCACCTGGCATACCAGGAGTTGGCATATTAGGAGTCTTAGCGGTTTCGATATTTCTAGGTTTAATATCTTCTCTAAGAACATCTATTCTAATTGATGGAGCTACATTCTGTTTGAATATTTCAATACAACCTTCTCCAACAAAAGTAGGAACAACTAAATCACCATTTGTAACTGCTTTCCAAGTATTCTTAGATTTAATATAACGAACAAGTTTAAGCCAAATTGCAATAGGTTTACCATCTTTAGACTTATAATAAGGCTGACCATCACGACCTCTATTGATAATATTTTCAAAATTCTCAAATAGAGTTTTCCAACCCGCAATTACAGTTTCTGGCTCAACTGGAACATATTCGCCATCATTATTGAAATCTTCAAAATCCAAAGATAAAGCACTAGCTTCTTTATCAGTTAATTCTCTACCTCTTAAAACATAAACATTAAGAATATGTTTAAGCCAATCAAATACAGTATTAACTTTCCACTCTCCTTTACCTCCTTGAATAGTATCTGCATTAGACTCTACAGCTGTAAACTGAAGAGTTACATATTGCCTCTTATTAGCATCTTCTTCATTAGAAGCAAAAGTAAAAACAATTTTAGGAATCTCAAGACCATTAAAAGAAGGCATTCCGGTTTTGTCTTCTCCAATAGTGATAGTCCTAACTTCAACATTTTCTAAATGCGCAAGAAACAAACCATTTGCTTTAGCGCTCTGATGAGTAAACTTAAGTCTAGTAGTACCTCTAGCACTGCTAATACCTCTACGATTTACTTTTTTTGGTTCAGTGTCTGGGGTAGTTTCCTGTGCAGGAACACTTTTCATTTCAGTCATAATAAACTAAATTTTAATTGTACAATTATTTATATAAAGAAGCCGAGAAATAAAAGCATTTAACTCTTATCCTCGGCTATGTCTATCTCTTAATGAATAAGAACAAGATTACTCAGCGTCTTTCTCACCAACTCTCTGAGGTTTAACATCGCTATATGCTCCTAGAATTAGAAGTTTAACTTTAACATCCTCATAACCGTTGTTAATAACAACTTCTTGAATCTCATCAGGATTAACCTCAAATACACGGTTAAGTTTAGTAGCCTCATCACCAAGATCAGCTTTAAGCTGGTTCCAAATATTAGAATCAGTGAAAGTCAAAGCAGTACCAACACCAGTAGTACCTGAAGGACTAGCAACTTTAGAACCTTTATATTTAGGAAGCTCTTTAGGTTTAACAGCCTGAGCAAGAATATCCATCTGCTCTTCTTTAGTAATACCATCACGAGTAAGAAGATCAACCAACTTTGAATTACCAGAATTAAGAGCACCTTCCATCATAGTATCAAAATTCTGAGCAACATAAGTAAGTTTATCTTTCTTAGAAAGTCTTTCAGTACAAGTTCTGTAGTTTCCTTTAGGATCAAGTTCCTTAATACCTTTAGCAATAGCAAACATATCAAACTCTTTGTGAATAGCAACAGAAGCTTCATCAGAAGCAATATCAAGACCATTTTCTTCACAGAAAGCAACGATTGTCTCATGTTTAGCAGCTATAGCCTCATTAATCTCAGCAACATTAGTAAGGAACATAACATACTCACCATTAGCAACATTAAGAGCTCTACTTACAGGAGCAGTAATTCTAAATCCACCCTCAGTAGAAACAGCGATACACTGTGGCTCAACTGTTGTATTTCTCTGACCAGCATTAATTGCACTAAAACCAAAACTTAGACCTTTAGACGATACACTTTTCATAACTTTAATTTTTTTAAATTGTGAAACAAATTTGTTTTTAATTATAATGTTTTTGAAGATGTTTTCTTTTAATTTAAGATATTACTTCAGCATCTTCTACAGTAATAATATCTTCTTGATTTAGTTCAGCACCAGCAACTATTTTCAATTCTGTTGTTTCCATAACACCCATAAGAATATCAGAAGCTATATCACGAGCACCATAAGTAAAGGCTCTATGACTAATAAGAATTCTAGGATATTTCTTATAAGTATCTTTACTGAACATATCAGCAGCTACAGCATCATTATAAGTAAAATAAGATTCCGCAATAACTTCTTTACCACGAATATTTCTTGTAAACTCATATTTAGTGATGTAATCTACTGGTTGATTAGCTATTCTATAAACGGGTATTTTGCCAGTTTTAGTAATTGCAACCATTTGTGCTTTATTAACAGCAATTCCAAACTTTTCGTTATTCAACTGATAATCTCTATAAATATTTCCATTAACATCTTTATAGAATTTAACAGGATAGACATAAACAAAATCTGAGATACCTTTCTCAATATCAACTTTAACTTTTTCATCAGCTTCAGCTTGACTTTTACATCTAATTACATAGTCTGGAAAACTGTTGTCAGTATAAACATTAATGCCATCTGTATATTCATACAGAGGTTGATAATCTTTAACACATCTCCAAGTACAACCTGCCTTTAACAATAATGCTTTAATAATATGAATATCAACTCCAGTTTTTCCATTAATAACATGAATATGTTCAATACAAGTACTAAAAGGAAGATTTAAATCTTGAGCACGCATTAGAACTGCAAGACCATCATTAACATTCTTAATACCACCTTTTTCACTTCTCATTACTTTAGTAAGAAAATTTTCAGCAGCAATAAGTTGTTTTTCATCGAAGAAATTAATATGATTAAATCCTCCATTAGTTGTTTGAACTAGTTGTTTATCCATATTGTTTTTCTCTGTTGTAGCAGGAGATTGAGCTACAACATCTACAACATTTTTACCTTGTTCATCATTCATTATATCAAAGAGCATTTGTTTATTACATATGCAAATATAGGAATAATTTTTAAACTACAAAATAATATCACCCGAATTTTCATCAAATTGCACAAAATCTTGTTCATATTTCTCTATGACCTTAAATAATGATGATTTTGGCTCTTTATTTAGTTTATCATATTCCATGCTATCACATACATATATTTTATATAACTTAGTAAATTGACCTGTAAAATCAACCTCAGTAAATCTTTGTTTAATATCAATAATACTATCACACAATGGGGAAGTGATTATTATCAAATCTACGGCGGTTTTTAGCTTGTTATTTGAGCTATTTTTTATTGACAATACATTTATATACTGCTGATTAAATCTGCGTAAATTGTTGGTAGAAATGAATTGTGAGCCGACTATTCTCGGTTTACCTTTATTAACACCAGATTTAACAAATAAAGTATTTCCTTCATCATCAACAGCAACCATATCTTCAATACAATCATGATAATCTCCACATGCAATACCATTTTGACAAAGATATTTAGTAATTTCTCTAGCAAATTCTCCTCTTTTAGATACAATCAAAATTCGTTTATCAGCATTATCATTACATATATTTAGTATTTCTTCTAATTTTGCTTTATTATCTGTAAGTAAATCTCTTCTCTTTTTAGAAATAGTATAGAACATACAAGCCCTTTCATATAATATATTGGGATTATAAATCTCATCTATTTGTCTTTGAAAATCTATATTAGTATCTAAATTTTCATTCCAACCATTTTCTCTTGCAAGATTATATCTAAATTCAGAACTACTAATATTTAATCTAACATCTCCAATTTTACATTTTTCAATATTAGATAAATCTCCAAATACAGCAATAGAAGTATTTATAAACTCAGTATATTTTTTATATAATTCTTTATCTTCATCAGATAAGAATACTCGACATCGTGTTTCCTCTACGGGGGAGTAAATACGGTCAGATTTAATAAGATTATCATTTACACTAACTTCAATATTAGGTAATTTCTTTCTAATAGTATTAATAAATACATTATCCATTATATTCTTAGTAAGAATACATAAAGTAAATTTAGATTCTTGAGCAAGAAAATCAATAAGATTTTCATTCTCATTAACTCCAATAGTAATAATTAATTTATAAGAATAACTATAACAAGTTTTAACATAATCTTTACTTATTATTTTAATATCATCATCTTGTATAGCATTTTTAATACTTTCTCTAGTTTTATAACTATCAACAACAATAAATATTTCTTTACTTTGATGTTTATTTTTAAACTTATTAATAACAGTTTTAACTAGATTAGGTATTATACTTTCTGTAAAGCAATAAACACTAGCTTTACCTTTATGTTGTTGAAAACCATTAACAACATCTTCAATAAATTTTGTAGTATTACTCTTCATTATCATCAAATAAAGTTTGATAGCTACCGCTAAGTTGTTTAATTAAAGCTTTTCCAGATTTAGTACCTTTTATTCTATCACCTTTAGCATTAGGACTTATTTGTAATTTAATAGGATCAATAATTTTAAGAGCTTCATTATAATAATAACTATAATTAATATTTCTATAAGCAATATCTAAATCATCAAGAGTATTTAATACAGTAACTAAATGTCCAGCACAAAGATTACCTCTAGTTTTGTCATCATTATGAACTTTTTCAATAACTCCACCTTTATTAGAAACATAAAATCTTACATTTCTTTGCATTTCAGCAGTTTTATTATGAATTGTATATTCTACATGAAATTGTTTACCTACATTTTGAGTTTTACAAAAATCAAGAATATTTTTACAATCATATAATGTTTCTAATACTGGCTTATTATAAAGAAAATAATTAACAACTGCTTGAGCAACTACAGGCATATCATAACCTTTCTGTAAATCATTAGCATACATTTTAGGATGAAGAGCGCCTTTATAAGATATTTTACCATTAATTTCTTCAATTAAATAATTATTGCAATTCTGTTAATCTTCATTTTCATGAAGTGTCGGACTATATCTTTAATTATTTTTTAATATATTTTCTTTCTATTATATATTTATTAAGATAAATAATTTTATAACAAATAATTTTAAAAGAAGATTTATTATTTTTATTTAATTGTTTTTCTTTTTGAGTAAATAAAGAAGTTACATCAATTTTAAAAAATGATTTTAAATCTTTATAAGACAAATCATTTTTAATTAAATTATTATTAATATCATAAATATTATAATAATATTTAGTTAAATTTTTTGTCATTATATTAGATTGATTATCTTTTCTT
>JAZNJG010000017.1:0-13411 GCA_045577945.1 Bacilli bacterium
ATATTATACCATATATTATTTATATTTTCAAATATCAATATATATATTTTTATAAATTATTTTTATTTTGTTTTTTTATATTTTGTTAAACATAAATAAAAAAGCCCTAGATTAAATCTAGGACGTTTGTTATTTAATTTAAATAATTGCTAATAACACAAAGTTTAGGATGAATAATCCAGTACATACCCATAGAATTGGATTAATTTCTTTTGCTTTACCTTTGCATAATTTAACAATAATATAGAAGATAAATCCAGTTGCAATACCATAAGAAATGCTATAGCAAAGAGCCATAAAGATACCTGCAAAGAATGCTGGAACAGCTTCTTCAAAGTCACTCCAATCAATGTCTTTAAATGATGACATCATCATAATACCAACTACGACTAATGCAGGAGCTGTAGCAGCAGATGGCACAGCACTAACGAATGTAGCAAGAAATGCAGAAAGTGCAAAACAGATTGCTACCACAACAGATGTAAGACCTGTACGTCCTCCTGCTCCAATACCAGCAGAACTTTCAACGAATGTTGTTGTGTTTGATGTACCAAATAAAGCACCAATAGATGTAGCAGTAGCATCAGCAAATAATGCTTTATCCATTTTTGATTTGAATCCTGAACTAGATTCCATTGCCTTTTCATCTTCTTCAGAGAAGATACCACTACGACGTCCAGTTCCAATAAATGTTCCAATTGTATCAAATGTATCAGAAATACTAAATGAGAAGATTGTTATTAAAACTAATGGTAATTTTGACATATCAGTAAATAAGCTTCCTATTCCACCTTCTTTAAAGATTGCTAAGAAAGTAGTTGGAAGTTGTTCACATGCATCAGTAAAACTAATTGTTTCACCAACTTTTGTTACTCCAAATGGAATACCGATAAGAGTAGTTATAGCTATAGCAATAAGAATAGCTCCTTTTACTTTTAAAACTAGTAATACAACAATTAAAATTAAACCAATTAAGAATACCCATAATTCAGGATTGTTTAGAATTGCTAGTGCTGGAACACCATCTCCAAAACCTACAAATTTTACATTTAGGAATCCTATATATGCTACGAAAATACCAATTCCTCCGCCTATAGCATGTTGTAAGCTAAGTGGAATAGCTTTTATAATATATTTACGAACTTTTGTAACTGTGATAACAATATTTAATATACCACAAATAAACACCATAGATAGTGCTTGTTGCCAAGTGAAATTAAGACCAAAACATACAGTATATACAAAAAATGCATTAAGTCCCATACCAGGAGCTTGAGCATAAGGAACATTAGCTACTAAACCCATTACTAAAGTTCCAACAATTGCTGAAATAATTGTAGCTAAAAATACAGCTCCCCATTCCATTCCCGCTTTTTCAAGAATACCAGGATTAACTACGATAATGTAAGACATTGCAAAGAATGTAGTTAAACCAGCAATAATTTCAGTGGATATTTTTGTGCCGTTTTCTTTTAATTTAAAAAACTTTTCCATGTAATTCCCTCCTTTTATACACTGACAAGATTATTATATCATAGCGTTTTTTCTTTAACAAGAAATTGATAAATGAAAATGTTTTTTTCAACAAAATTTTACATCATTTTTATTGCTAATACGCTTTCACCTTGACTTTTTTTTACATAAATAGTATATTTTAAGTGATGATTATGTTATTTTAATTAATAGATATTAATTATCATACTAATTATAATGATTTAAATTTTTTTATTTATTAGCCTATACTATATCGTATAGTTATAACCTAGAATTCGAATAATCAATAGTATCAAATATTTTTAGGAGGAATTACTACAATGAAAAAAGAACTTTTTGGTGAATTACGCGTAATTGGTATGAAAGGCTGTGAAGAATTTGTTTCTCAAGTAGATTCTTATCTTAGAACATGGAGAAATAATGCTCCTGATGAAACATTTTTAGTAAGTCACAGCTGTCCTAGATTTGGCACAGGTGAAGCAAAGTGCGTTATTAATCAAACTCTTCGTGGTGATGATGTTTATATTATCACAGATTGTTTCAACTATAATGTTACTTATAATATGTATGGTATGAAAGTCCCAATGAGCCCAGATGATCATTATTGTGATCTTAAGAGAATTATCGCTGCTATAGCAGGTAAAGCTCGTAGAATTACTGTTATTATGCCAATGCTTTATGAAGGTCGTCAACATAAGAGAAGCGCAAGAGAATCGCTTGACTGCGCTGTTATGCTTCAAGAACTTATTAGCATGGGTGTAAGCAACATTTTAACATTTGATGCTCATGATCCTAGAATTAATAATGCAATTCCTCTTAATGGTTTTGATAATGTTCAACCTACTTATCAAATGATAAAATCACTTCTTAAAAATGTCCCAGATATCGTTGTAGATAAAGATCATCTTGTAATGATCTCTCCTGATGAAGGGGCTATGCAAAGATGCATTTACTATTCTTCTGTTCTTGGAATCGATATTGGTATGTTCTATAAACGCCGTAACTATTCTATCATTGTTAACGGAAGAAATCCAATTGAAGCTCATGAGTATCTTGGACAAGATCTTAACGGAAAAGATGTTATTATTGTTGATGATATGATTGCTTCTGGTGAATCTTTATTAGATGTTGCAAAACAACTTAAAGAAAAAGGAGCAAAGAGAATCTTTAACTTTGCTACATTTGGATTATTTACTAGTGGATTTGATAAATTTGACAAAGCATATGAAGATGGCATTATAGATAAAATCTTCACTACAAACCTTGTATACCACACACCAGAATTACATAATAAAAAATGGTGGTGTGAAGTTAACATGTGTAAATATGTTGCATTCCTTATTGAAACTCTTAATCATGATGATACTATAAGTGGTCTTTTAGACCCAGTAGATAGAATTAATAATATACTTACTAAGTACGGAAAGAAATAGATAATAAAGGTCAAACTCTACCTTGAGTTTGACCCTTTTTTTCTTTTGTATTGTTTTATAATAATTTATGTATATCTTATTGAATTCTATATTTAATTTGATTGTGGATGAAATTTAGGTTAGTTTTTTAAATAATATAATGTATATTAAGCTAAAATAATAAAATTTATATTTTTACATAAATTAATATTTTAATTATTGATTTGTTTAGATATGAGATTAAATATATTTTCAAGAAAAATTTCCTATTTATAAAAATTAAAAATCTCATCAAATGATGAGATTTAATATCATAATTTTACATACCTAAATATGCTTTACGTACATTATCATTTTTCAATAAATCACGAGCATGACCTTCTAAAACTATTTTACCAGTTTCAAGAACATATGCATAGTTTGAAATAGATAAAGCCATTCTTGCGTTTTGTTCTACAAGTAAAACTGTAGTTCCAGCACGCTTAATTTCTTTAATTATATCAAATACTTCGCTTACTAGAATTGGAGAAAGACCCATTGATGGTTCATCTAATAGGATGAATTTTGGATTACTCATTAGCGCACGAGCAATTGCAAGCATTTGTTGTTCTCCACCAGATAATGTTCCCGCTAATTGTTTTTTTCTCTCACGTAAGCGTGGGAACTTTTCATACATTTCTTCTAGATTTTGTTTTATTTTTTCTTTATCCTTTAATATGTAAGCTCCTAACAATAGGTTATCTTCAACTGAAAGATTTGCAAATACTTGTCTTCCTTCTGGAACATGAGCAATTCCTAATTTAATAATATCAGCAGCATCAATTTGTTGTAAATCTGTTTCAGTTCCATTATTATCAATATAAATAACTTCACCAGATTTTGCTTTAATCAAGTTTGATAAAGTCTTTAGTGTCGTTGTTTTACCTGCCCCATTTGCTCCAATAAAAGAAACAATTTTTCCTTCATGAACTTCAAGACAAATATCATATAACGCTTGAATTTGTCCGTAAAAGACGTTTATATTATTAACTTTTAAAATAGTTCTAGACATAATTATTCACCTTCAGTTCCTAAATATGCTCTAATAACATCTTGGTTATGAGCAATTTTATCTGGAGTTCCTTTAGCAATAGTTTCACCATAACATAACACATAAATCTTTTCACATATTCCCATTACCAATTTCATATCATGTTCAATTAGTAATATTGAAATCTTGAATGTGTCTCGAATTTTCTTAATGATTTTCATTAATTCTTCTGTTTCCGATGGATTCATACCAGCTGCTGGTTCATCAAGTAAAATAATCTTTGGATTTGAAGCAAGAGCTCTAGCTATTTCTAACTTACGTTGCTTACCATAAGGTAAATTACTTGCAAGATTATTCGCTTCTTCTTCAAGTCCTAAAAGTTTTAATAATTCCATTGCTTTTACTTCAATTTCAGCTTCTTCTTTCCAATATTTTTTAGTGCGGAAAATACCGGCTAATGGAGAGTATTTCATGTTAACATTAAAAGCAACTTTTACATTATCAATAACACTCATTTGTTTAAATAAACGAATGTTTTGGAAAGTACGTGCAACACCAAGTTTAACTCTTTCATGTGTAGATTTATTTAAAATACTTTCTCCATATAAATATATTGAACCTTCAGTAGCTTTATATACACCAGTAATTAAATTGAATGCGGTAGTCTTACCAGCTCCATTAGGTCCTATCAAACCCACTAATTCTCCTTCATAGATTGAAAGGTTTAGTTCTTTAACTGCATGTAATCCACCAAACGAAATTCCTAGGTGTTTAGTTCTTAAAACTGGAAGTAATACTTCCAATTCTATTGAAGAACAAATTTCAGGATGATCCTTAACATGAGCTGAAACAACAATTTTTCCTTTTTTCTTTCCACGAACTTTTCCAACGTTATCAACTGTCGCAAGTTCTTTTTTATCTACTGACCAAACATATGATGCTTCGCAATCTAATGGGTCAGTTACAATATCAAGGAACCTTGATGAATTAACATCAACATAAAGTTTATTCGTTACTATTTCAATTTTAGATGGAATTCTTGCCATTTTATTTTCCCTCCTTTAATTGAATAGTTGCTTTGCGTTTAAATCTTTCTTTAAACTTAACTGCAAAGTTTTTAAATCCAGTTTTTATATTTTGCCATAATACTTTAGGATGGGTAATGTTATACCAAATTGATTTGCATAAACTAGCAAATCCTTTCCAAGAGAATTCTTTTGTTCCAAATAATCCTGAAGGTTTTAATAACATTACTACTAATAAAATGATAGCATAAACAAGTTTTTGATATTTTGAAAAACTTACTAGTAAAATTGGTAAAGCTGTTAGGAAAAATGCAGATATTACTGAGCCAGTAAATGATCCTAATCCACCTAGTACAATTGTAATTAATACTTCAATTGAACGGTCTGTTGACATCATTAAAGGAGTAATCAAGTCAAGACTTGAGTATAATGCTCCCGCAACACCAGCAATTGCTGATGAAATAATAAATGTAATTAATCGAACTTTTTTAACATTTACACCAGATGCCTCTGCAGCTGTATGGTCATCACGAATAGCTAGAATTTGACGTCCAAATCTTGTTTTCATATATAAGAACAATCCAGCAATACAAAGTACCATTAATATAACACTAAATAATGCATCTGCCTCAACAACGCTATTCATACCCATGATACCTTGACTACCATTAATATAAACACCTTGGCCATCACCCATTTTACCAACAACAATATTGTTACCTATACTTACCATAATTAGTGTAAAACCTAATGTAACAATTGCAAGATAGTCTCCCTTCAAACGAAGAATTGGCATCCCTACGATTAAACCAACAATACCAGCCGCAATTCCTCCACCCAATACACAAATTATTAATTGTAAATATCCATCAAATTGTAACTCATAATTTTCCATTAAATTATCAGATACCTTAAAATATCTAGTAATAAATGCTGCCGCAAGTGCACCAATAAACATGAATCCACCATGGCCAAGTACCATTTCACCTAAGCAACCACTTACTAGGTTTAATGATACTGCCGCAATTACATTCACTGAACCTAAAGTAATAATACGTCCCATAACATAAGGATCAAAATTACCTAAGATTGTAAGTAAAACAATAACTCCAAGAATTGCTAAAGAGTTATACAAATACGCTTTTAAAATCTTACTTCTCTTTGTTTTAACCATTATGCTTTTTGCTCCGTATTCTTACCGAAAAAGCCGGTAGGTTTTATAATTAATACTAAAATCAATATTCCGAAAACAAATACGTCACGGTAGCTAGCTAATGCTGTAATACCAACTACTTGTTCTACAATACCAATAATATATCCACCAATCACAGCTCCAGGGAAACTTCCTATTCCCCCTACTACAGCCGCTACGAAAGGTTTAATACCTATTGTAACAGATCCTAAACTTGCGTTGAATGGAACAGATGTTTTTAAGCAATAGAACATCGCACTTAATGCTGCTAGAATAGCCCCAATAGCAAATGTAATAGAAATTGTTTTATCAACTTTAATTCCCATTAATTTA
Source organism: Bacilli bacterium (assembly GCA_045577945.1). GTDB lineage: Bacteria > Bacillota_I > Bacilli_A > ML615J-28 > CAG-698 > CAG-698. Next base: position 6,487 of record JAZNJG010000017.1, read on the forward strand.
GCAGCTTCTTGATTTTCAGATACTGCTTTCATTGCTTTTCCTGTCTTTGTTTTGTTAATAAATATCATTAAAGCAATCATCGCAATCAATGCCACAACTACGGTAAAGATTGTCATTGATAAGTCAATCTTAGGCGAATTTTCAGAAAATAGTTGCACCATTTCAAAATCAATAAATTTAGGAGGATTTTGAGGTTTTCCATCACTAATTAGATTAAATATATTTTGAATAAAATAACTCATACCAATAGCCGTAATTAACGAGGTTATTCGCGACATATTTCGCAAAGGCTTATAAGCAATCTTCTCTGTAAGAACAGCTACAACTACACATAATAACATTGAAACGATAGCACAAATAATCATTGTAAACCACGTTGCTCCAAATATCAAAGATACCCATAAAGATACAAAAGCACCTATCATAATAAATTCACCATGAGCAAAGTTTATTAATTTTAAAATACCATATACCATTGTGTATCCAAGAGCGATTAATGCGTATACACTACCAACGCGTAAACCAGATATTAATGCTTCTATTAGTTTCTCATACCACATAATTATTTCCTTTCTAAGGTAGTTTAAGCAACAAATAGAAACCTCACCGGTTTCTATTTTTTTGCTTTATTTTAGTCTTATTCTTTTTACTTTTTTATCTTATTTTGTAGAACCTGTAGCATAGAACTTGTGACTACCTTTACCTTCAGTACCGAATGTTAAAATAACTACTTCTTTTTGAGGGTTTCCGTTTTCATCAAATTTAATGTTACCAGTAACGCAATCAAATGTTCCATTTGTTAATGCTTCAATAATCTTAGCAGAATCTAAAGCACCAGCTTGTTTAATTGCTTGAACAGCAATTTGAATTGCGTCATAACCTAATGTAGCAAATGCGTTAGGAACTTCATCATTGTTTGCTTCTTTATATGCTTTGATAAAGTCTTGAACTTTTTGACTTTCAGAATCTGCAGAATAGTGATTACAGAAATAGCAATCAGCTAACTTAGCTAAGTCTTCACCAATAACATCTAAGATTCCATCCCAACCATCAACACCTAAGAACTTGCCTGTATAGCCAGCATCACGTAGTTGTTTAACAATTGTAGAAGCTTTAGAATAATAATCAGGAATAAATACACAGTCAACTGCAGCTTCAACAACTTGAGAAACTACTGATGTGAAATCTGTAGTATCTTCTGTATAATCAACTACTGTAGCATAATCATAAGCTTTTAAATCTCCTGCTTTTTGAACAAATGAATCTCTTAAACCAGTTGAATATGTTGAAGTTGTATTAACTAAAACTGCAACTTTTTTAGCTTCTAATTCTTTAGCAAAGTTTGCCATAACGATTCCTTGTAAACTATCATTGTAGCAAGTACGGAATACATTTGAACGATCAGCACGATTATTGTTAGCTCCAACTGTTAAGTTGTCAGCAGTTCCTGATGGAGTGATCATAGGAACATTTACTTTAGCAGCTTCAGTAGCAACTGAATCTGCAGCACCTGAAGTTACAGAACCAACCCACACATCAACTTTTTTAGCATCTTGTAAGAAAGATGATTTTGCTTTAGTTCCGTCACCTGTATCATCATACATTTTATAGTCTAATTTATATTGAACATCCCCAATAGTAACGCCACCATTAGCATTGATTTCTTCTACTGCTAATTGCATACCTTTGTTTGTAGCGATACCATAAACTGAATAGTCGCCAGTTAATGGTCCACTTGATCTTAATACGATTACGTTGTCACTTGAACATGCTGTAAAGCATAAAACTGCTAATAATACTAATAGCACTGCGAAAAATGATTTTTTCATAATTAAATCTCCTCTTATAAATATATTTTCATTATAAGTACTTGCCAATTAATAATTTTTTTATGAAATAATTTTCTTAAATATTTCAAAAAGTGTAATGCTATCACATCACAGGTGTTATAACGTACACCATTCGGTCCGTCCTAATTAGATCTTCTTTTTCAGAGGACTGCTAACAGAATGATTTTCACAAAACAACCAGTATTGTATCACACCAAGCTACAACTCTCTTCAACTTGTTATAAAGTTACTCGTTTCTGCTCACCGCATTTACTTATAATGTAATAATTATACCATCTTTTAACATAATGTAAATACTTTTTATAATGTAAACGTTTGATTTATTATTTTTTTTAATAATTCATTGTTTTTCCTCCTTGTAAAACGCTTACATTTAAATGTTTGTTAAAATTAAATTATTAATAATATTAATTATATATTATTTAAACATTTGAATTTTAATAAAAAAGATTCTTATAAATCAAAGTTTATAAGAATCGTTCTTTTATATTTTTTTCTATATAATTTAATCAATCTTAAAATTTTACCAAATCATATATTTCATTCCCCTCAGTTTTATCAACATTAAGTATAGTTACTGTATTAGTTTCAGCATTTGATCTAAAATGTATCTTATATGTATAAATATTATTTTTCTTTCTAAAATATGTAGTTTTAGCATCAATGCCTATGATGTTTTGTTTTTTCATTATGATTGTTTCTTCTACGAGAGAACCTCTAAATATACATAATTTACCGTCCTTTAAGCTAAACCCAGAATTAAATTGAGCAAGTTTTCTTTCTAGCATTAAAATAACTATATATACTATATATACACCACTTAATACGCCTGAGGTAATAATTAGTTCATCAGTGTAATCATAATAAGTTAAAAAAACTATTAATATGATTTGGACTAATACAAATACGATGAAACTAAATAATAAATGATAGCTAATGAATGGAAAATATTTTTTAGCTTTATTTTTCTTTTCCAATGGGACATAGTCAGGTAGTATATTATCTAGTAGTTTATTTACTTCACTTTTTTTGCATAAAGGTATTAACATACCCGTTGTGTAAGCTTTGTTTTCATCTCCTGATTGAACAGTATAACCGACAACTTCAACTTTTATAGTTACAAAGCCAAATAGCTTTTGGATAATACTTTGGTTTATTCTTATTGCTTTTATTTTGTTATATTTAAAAGTGTTACTGATTTTTGTAAATAAGCCATAACTTATTTCTATGTCATTTTTATTTCTTATTAATTTAAAATCGTAATAAGCAATTAATGAACCTATTAATCCAAAAACAAATCCTATTAAACTAACTACAATTAATATAGCTAATGATGCTCCAAATATAATTAATAGTGCTGGTAAATCTAACTCTTTAAGAAACACTAAAATTGTCATTGCAATTAATCCAAAGAATAATGCAATAATTCCCCCTACAATTACCCATGCGATTTGTAAAGCGGTATAAATTGCTTTTCTCTTAGAGTTAAAATCATATATACTTTCATCAGTTTCTTTACTTATATTATTTGATTCTTCTAATTCATTAATACTAGGTTCTTGACTTACAATTTCATTGTTTTGTTTTGATTTTAATACTTTCATCAAATCCTTTACAATACTATCTTCTTCAATAATTTGAATTTCTGCAGCATGTGCAGTATTTGTACTTCCTGAGTCAACTTGTAGTTTTGAGATAGAAAAAATCTTCTCAATTAGGTTTTGTTTAGAATTAATAGCATTAATTTTCTTATATTCTAAAATACTCTTTTTCTTAAATAAAACTCCCTTAACACAAATAATTTCTTTTTCTTTAAGTTCATATCCAGAACACTTATAATAAAATATTTGGTATATTGCTAATATTATGTATGATACTATTACCACCACAAAAGCAACTATAAATGCAAGTCTAAGTGTATCTGGCTCTACGCTTTCCCCTTCATCTGGCAAAAAAGAAGAGAATGTAACAAAACCAAATAATAGTGATAGAAATATATTTACTACCAACCTATACCATATTAATTTTTTAGAAAACTTCTTCATTCTTTAATTCCTCAATTCTTTTATTAAGGTTTTTTTCTAATTCATCTACCATCTTTTTAGCATCATCATATATTAGACCATTAATTGTATAATTACTTCCTGCTGTAGATATCTCCACAGATTGCAATTTCATTAATTGCATTAATGGCCCTTGCAACAAATGTAAATCCTGTATTTGACAAACAGGTATTATTATTTCGTATTTAAATATTACCCCTTTTTTAATTACTATTCTTTTGTCATTATAGGCATATGAATATCTATTATAAACCATAAAAGGAAAAGCAAAACAAAAGAAACCAATAATTAACATTGCTATAATTTCCACAATTAATAAAGGTAATATAATACCATCAATAACGTTAGATAAAACGCACAAACCTAAAAAAATTACAAATACAATTGTTGTGGTAATTAACCATATTTTTTTAATCTTCTTATCAATCTTTAAAAACTCCATAGTCATTCTCCTTCTTCATATACACTTTTATACAATTAGTCCACAATCATATCTTTCTACACATCGCTTCTAAAGTAGCAACACGTTAATTATATTAAATTTTATGAACTTTCTTACAATTCATTATCTAATTTGGCCAGATCCATAAATTTTATATTTATAAGTGGTCATCTCATTTAACCCCATAGGTCCTCTTGCATGAAGTTTTTGAGTGCTTATTCCAAGTTCTGCTCCAAATCCAAATTCTCCTCCATCTGAAAATCTTGTAGATGCATTAGCATATACACAAGCACTATCAATTTCATTCAAGAATAGTTCTATATTACTTGCATTATTTGAAAGAATACAGTCAGAATGTTTTGTTCCATATTTATTGATATGCTCTATTGCTTCCTTCACATCGCTTACTATTTTAATAGCCACTATGTAATCATTATATTCTTGATAATAATCCTCTTCTGTTGCATCAATTACGTCTATGATTTGTTTGGTTAATTTACAACCTCTTATTTGCACATTATATTTTTGCAACTCAATTTGTAATAGAGGCAAAAACTCACCTTTAATATTATCATTAATAAGTATAGTTTCTATAGCATTGCAAACCGATGGACGGGAAACTTTCGCATTTATTATTACATCAAGTGCCATTTTCATATCTACATCTTCATCAACATATATATGGCAGTTTCCAGCACCTGTTTCAATAAAAGGAACCTTTGCATTACTAACTACATAATCTATTAATTTTTTTCCGCCTCTTGGTACAACTAAATCAATATATTGTTTGCATTGAATCAGTTCCAAGACTAATTCCCTGTTAGTATCTTCTATTAGCGTAATTACATTATCATTAATTATATCTTTAATAGCTTCTTTCATTACCTTCACTAGCACTTTATTAGTATTAATAGCCTCTTTTCCCCCTCTTAAAACACAAGCGTTCCCTGTTTTTAAAGATAGACAAGCGATATCAACACTAACATTTGGACGTGATTCATATATAGCACATATTACACCGAATGGTACTCTCACTTTATTAATTATTATTCCATTTTTATGCTTATATGTCTCAATTACCTCACCAACAGGATCTTTTAAAATAGCTATTTTCTTCATGTCATTTGACATACTAATTATTTTAGATTCATTTAGTTCTAATCTATTTATCATTGCGGCAGATATCCCATTTTTCAAAGCGTTATTTATGTCTATTTTATTTTGTTTAATTATTTCTTCTTTATTTAAAATTAATGCATTTGCTATCTTAACAATTGCTTGATTCTTTAAATCAGTTGATAATGTGTTTAATACTTTTGAAGCTTCTTTTGTTTTCTTTAAAATATCATTTAATTTTTCCATAATTTTCACCCTCAATTAATACCAAAAGATTAGCATGAATAATCTCCTCTTTTTGGCTTTTCAATATTTGTTTTGCTTCGAATGAATGTTTGCCTATAACACTCACTATCTCCTTGCTACTATAATTTGTTATTCCCTTTCCTATGATATTATTATTTTCATCTGTAATAAAAACAACACTATTTTCTTCAAATATTCCGTTAACACTTTTTATTCCCTTTGGCAACAAACTTTTTCTTTCTAATAATGCTTTTTTAGCACCATCATCAACTATAACACTTCCTTTTGCATAAGCATTATAAACCATCCAATGTTCCTTAGAATGCATTGCTTTATCACTTATAAATAAAGTGCCAACTTTTTCTCCATTAATTATATTAGAAATTTTATCAATATCATTATTAGAAATAATAGCCATATTACAACCAGCATGAGTTGCTATTCTCGCAGCTTTTATTTTGGTCTCCATACCACCTGTACCAACATTAGAAGTGATATCACCTACCATATCATCAATTGATTTATCAATTGTATAAACGCAATCTATTTTTTTGGCATCATTATACTGCTTTGGATTTTTATCATATAATCCATCAATATCACTTGCTAGCACTAGTAAATCACAATTAATCATAGGAACTAATAATGATGATAATGTATCATTATCCCCTACTTTTATTTCTTCAACATTTAATGCATCATTTTCATTTACAATAGGCAATATTTTATTTTTAAATAATTCTTCTAGCGTATTGCTCAAATTTAACATACGATTTCTATTTTCAAAATCATCATGATTAACTAATATTTGTGCACATAATAAATTATAATTAGAGGCAATTTTTTCGTATTCATTCATTAATGTAGCTTGTCCTAAGGCTGCACACGCCTGCTTCAAAGCCATACTTTTTGGTTTTTTAAAGATGTTTAATTTACCCATTCCAACAGCTATTGCTCCACTAGTCACTAACACAACATCCTTATTTAACTTCATTAATCCATCTATAGTAGTAATAATTTTATCAATTATTCCTATGTTTATTTTACCATTTTCTAACACTAAAGAAGATGAACCAACTTTTATAATAACTCTTTTAATTTCTTTCATAGTAACCACCAAAAAACTCTTTCTTTAAAAAATTATATCACATGGTTTTTTGTTCTTCAAGATACTATAATAATCTATTATTAATAATTAATTAATTTAA
>JAZNJG010000018.1:0-13240 GCA_045577945.1 Bacilli bacterium
GTATATTCATATAAACAAGCATAGTTTTTAAGATTATTAAAATACTTTCTATCAATAGGTCCTTTTATAGATATAACATATACTTCTTTTTGACTTTTTAATAGATCATTTATTACTTGTTTTTGAACATCATCTTTATAAGCATCGTATGAATAAATCAGTATATGATTATAATTATTAGCAGTTTCAATAATTTTATTTATATTTGCTTGTTTATTAGGATCTAAATTAAAATCTATTATTTTATTATTAGGAAAATTTTTTCTTAGGCTTTTCGTTAGATTACGCTCGTCGAATTCATCTTCCGCAATACTTGCAACAGTCACATTTGCGCTTATAACTAATGTATCATCAGAAATATATGGTTTATTACCATAGACTAAAGTATATGATTCATCAACGATTTCTTGCATTAAGTTATGTTCATCTTCATTAATTATATATTTAATATAACTATTTTTGTTATTATTAACAAAATAGTTATTTAAATTATTAATTAGTTTTTCTTTATATTTATTTATTCTAATAACTTTTTCTTTTAAAGTATCTATACTTAGAATGCCAGTTTTTATAGCTTCTTTAACGGTATCAAATGCTAATTTTTGTTCTTCATATTGATGACATAACAATAAAATATCACATCCAGCATTTAATGCCATTACACATCCATTACCTATCCCATAGTGATCTGATATTGCTTTCATTTCCATTCCATCTGATATTATTAAACCCTGAAAATGATACTCTTTTCTTAAAACATCAGTTAAAAGAACTTTTGAAAGGGTACTTGGAAGGCTATCAAAAGCACTATAAATACAGTGACTACTCATTAGTGCATCACTTTGAAGTAGATGCATAAAAGGATACATATTATATTTTAATAAATTATCTTTGGTTTCATCAATTATTGGAAGTTCTAAATGAGAATCTTTAGTACTTGAACCAGCACCTGGGAAGTGTTTCAAACAAGATAATGCTCCACTATCTTGTATTCCCTTCACAAATAAAGAAGCATTTTTTAAGACGATCTCTTTAGATCCACCATAACCTCTTACATTAACTAATGGATTAGATAAATCATCATTGATTTCAAGGCATGGCGCTAAGTTTAAATTAATACCCATTTTTAGCATATCCTTACCGATTATTAAACCAGTTTTATATGGAGCATTAGGAACTTTTGTAGAGGATGTTGTAAGGGGACTTGCGGGGAAAGTTACATCTTTAAATAATCTAACTACCATTCCTCCTTCTTGATCAATTGAAACTAAAGGAAATGAACCTGTTACATCTAAGGTATAATTATATAATTCGTACATAAAAGATTGCATTTGTTCAGTATTACTATAGTTTCTTGAGAAAAGAATGTAATTTCCTATACTATATTCTTTTATAAACTTTTTATATCCTTCATCAAGATAGTTATAAGGTAATCCTACCATTATAACTTGGCCAATTAGTTCATCAATAGTCATTTCATTCACATTTTTAATTTTATATTCCATTTCCAAACCTCTCATTTATGTGTTTATCTTTATTAATACTAGTATATCAAAAATTGCATTAATTTACAAATAATGATTTAGTAATTTGAATAATATAAATTAAAAAGAGCTAATATATGTTAACACATATTAAGCTCATTTTTTAATTAATCAAATTGTGAATTATAAAGTGTACAATAAACACCATTTTGTTTAATAAGAGTGTTATGATTGCCACTTTCTATTAAATTCCCATCTTTAATTACCAATATTTCATCAGCATTTCTTATTGTTGACAAACGGTGAGCAATGATAAAACAAGTTTTGTCTTTCATTAGATTTTTCATTGCCTCTTGAATCTTTATTTCTGTTCTTGTGTCAACATTTGATGTTGCCTCATCTAATATTAACATTTTAGCATCTAATAGCATTGCTCTAGCAATTGTTAATAATTGTTTTTGGCCTTTAGAAATATTAACACCACCATCAATTAAGACAGTATCATAACCATTTGGTAATCTTTCTATAAAAGAATGGATTCTTGCAGCTTTTGCGGCTCTGATTACATCTTCTTTTGTGGCATTTTCTTTTCCGTAAGCAAGGTTTTCAAAGATAGTACCTTGGAATAACCATGTATCTTGTAATACCATTGCATAAGATTTTCTTAAATCTTTTCTCTTTATTTGATAGATATCATTATTATCTAATGTAATTAATCCCTTATCAATATCATAAAATCGCATTAATAAGTTTACAATTGTTGTTTTACCAGATCCTGTTGGCCCAACAATAGCAATTACTTTTCCCTTTGGAGCATCAAATGAAATATTATGTAATATTTCTCTTGATTCATCATAGCTAAAATGTACATTCTTTAAAACTACATTTCCAAAGACATTATCTAGACTAATGGCATCTTTACTGTCTTCTTGTTCACTATCAGCATATATTAAAGCAAATACTCTTTCGCTAGCTGCTAAAGCTGATTGTATATCAACAAAAATATTAGCAATTTCATTAATTGGACCTGAGAATTTTCTTGAATATTGAATAAATGATTGAATATCACCAAGACTAATAATACCTTTAATCTTCAGAATAGCTCCTAACATACAAATTAAAGATAAAGATAAGTTATTAACAAAGTTAACTGATGGACCAGTCATAGCTCCATAGTACTCAGCTTCATAAGCTGCTGTGACAGCTTCAATATTTACTTTATCAAAATCTTTTATGATTTTTTCTTCATTACCATAGGCTTTTATTGTTTTAGTTCCTGTTACCATTTCCTCATTAAATCCACCTAAAGCACCAAGAGTGTGACTTCTTCTTCTAAATAGAGGAGTTGTTTTCTTTAACATAAATCTAGTGATCAAAATAGATAAAGGAATAGTGAAGACAAATACTAACACCATTAATGGTGATATAATAATCATCATTACTAGTGATGTAACAATAGTAATAATACTTGTACAAATGTGAATTACATCACTTGAAAGAGATGTGTTAATTGTGTCGATGTCATAAGAGAATTTACTTAAGATATCACCAATTAAATTTGTATCAAAATAAGATACAGGTAATGTTTGAATTTTCTCAAAAGCATCTTTTCTCATCCTCACAACAATTGTTTTACCAATTCTCATCATAAGAAGTGACAATAAATACGAGAAAATACTAGACATTATATAAAATGCAACCATTAACATGGCATAAAAATAAACATCTTTAAACAAAACCTCACCAACAGGCATATCTATTGCATCAATAGCTTTACCTGATAATAATGGACCTATTAAAGCAAACATATTAGTAACAATAGTTAATACAAAAGCTAATATTAATCTCCACTTATACATAAATAGATATTTCCAAAGTCTTTTTAATGTTCTTTTTACATCTTTTGGTTTTTCTCTATTTCCTCTTTTTATTACTCCGCTTGCTCCCTTATTCATTATCATCACCTCCCATTTGAGATTTGTATATTTCCTTGTAAACTTCACAAGTATTTACTAATTCATCATGGGTACCAATACCAATAGCTTCTCCTTCTTCCAAAACAATAATTTTATCACAGAATTTAATTGATGAAACTCTTTGAGTGATGATAATTGTTGTGGAAAGAGTAAAATGTTCATTAATTGCTTTTCTGACTAATGAGTCAGTTTTATAATCAAGGGCACTAGTTGAATCATCAAAGATTAAAATATCAGGATGATTACATAATGCTCTTGCAATTAGTATTCTTTGTTTTTGTCCACCAGATATATTTGTTCCTTTAGGAGACATTACTGTTAACAATCCTTCTGGTAAATTATTAATAAACTCACTAGCTTGAGCATAATCACAAGCTTTTTTGACATCTTCTAAACTAACATTTCTACCAAAACTTATATTTTCATATATTGTATCATTAAAGATAGTATCATTTTGGAATACTACGCCAAACATCTTCTTAAGTTCGATGTTTTCAATCCCTTTTATATTCATTCCATTAATTAAAATTTCTCCTGAATCAACATCATAGAATCTCATAAGAAGATTAATAAGTGTAGTTTTCCCACTACCAGTAGAACCAATGATTCCAAGTTTATCACCTTTCTTTAATGAGAAACTAAGATTATTAATATTATTTAAAGTCTTATTATAAGAGAAATTTACATTATTAAATTCAATAAAATTATCAGTTGATTTTCTAAATACATCTTTATCAACTACTAAATCAGGTTCTTTCTTAAACACATAGTCTATTCTTGCAGCCGATGCACTACTTCTAGAAAATACCATAAATATTCTAGTAATAGATAACATTGCATTTAAAATAATAGTAAAATAACTAGTAAATGACATAATCACACCGATTTTAATCTCATCACTATTTACTCTATGAGCACCATATACTAAGACTAGAACTAACCCAACATTTAATATAAGATTGATTGTTGGGGAAAGTGATGACATAACAACACCTGATTTCATCTCAACATCAAATACTTTTTTATTTATCTTACTAAACTTTTCTTTTTCATATTCTCCTTTAGATAAAGCTTTAATAACTCTAGCTCCACTAGCATTTTCCCTTACTGATCTAATCAAATCATCTATACTCTTTTGAACATTAGTATATAATGGAATTCCTTTTTTCGAAACAACCAAAGATACAGTAGAAATAAGCGGTAAAGTAGCTAATAATATTAATGCTAAATGAGAATCAAGTGTTAAAGTAATAATTATCCCCCCAACAAGTAAAATAGGAGCTCTAACACCAATTCTTTGCATCATACCTACCATTTGGTGAATATTATATGTATCAGATGATAATCTAGAAATTAAAGATGGAATTGTCACCTCATCCATTTGTCTAAAAGACAAACTTTCAATCTTAGCAAATAAGTCATGTCTTAAATCTCTTGTAACATTCATAGCAACTTTAGAAGCCATTCTATTAGCAATAACATTACCTAAAACCCCAATAAAAGCACAAACAATCATAACAAGACCAATCTTAACTACATCAATAATACTTCCTGTATCAATAACCTTATCAACAATATAACTTAAAAGATATGGAATTGCTAGATCCATTACTGTCCCAACAATTTTAATTAATAAACCTAAACACATTCTTAATGTGTATGGTTTAATATATCCAAATATTGTCTTCATATATTCACCTCTAATCTATTTTAGTATTTTTAGCATGCTTAACCGCATTAGATGTAAGACGATAAAGCATATTATCAAGAGTATTTAGTTCTTCTTCTGTAAAACCCTCAGAAACAATTTTATTAAACTCACTGATTTTTTCTTTAAGTTTAGGAATTAACGATTTTCCTTTTTCAGTTAAATAAACATGATTAATTCTTTTATCTTCAGTATCTGATTCCCTATAGATAAAACCATTTTCTTCTAAGTACTTTAAACTCCTAGCAACATTACTTTTATTTAAAAATAATCTCTTACCTATCTCATCTTGTATAACTCCAGGATTACGATTTAAAAAAAAGAAATAGACAATGTGGCTCCCACAAATACCTTCTTCTTTCATAATATTATTTTTGTATAATAAACTACATCTTTCAAATATACTACAATACTTACTTATATTAGGCATATCTTTCTCCTTATAAATAGTTGCGTACGCAACTATTCAATATTATAGCTTTTTATGAAGATTTTGTCAAATATTAGATAAATATTCTATTAAGATTGTAAAATAAAAAGGAGCAAATTGCTCCTTTAACTTATTTTTATAAAATTATTATCATAATTTTATCTAAATATTTTCTTTCTTATAATATACACCACAACAAATATATTCATCAAAGAAATCATTCTAGCAACTGAGAATAATGCACAACCACTCTTTTCAATCGTCGGAATTGTATCAGTCTTTATAGTTTCTCCACACACAACACATTCAGTGTGTTTTTGACCAACACTTTCTGTAGTTGGTTCTTTATCAACTATCCAATCACTTTCAGTGTGATTTGTTTTCTCTATATAATTGTCAGTGTATTCATCATTACATCTAGAACATATATGTTTTGTATATCCTTTATCATTACATGTAGGATCTACAACAACATCTTCATACATGTGTTCTAATATAGCAATTTCTTCATATGTATTATAATCACAATTTGTACAAGTAACATATTCATTCCAACCAATTTCAATACATGTTGCTTCTTTTGCATTATGTTTTTCTAAAATATGATTTACTTTAGAAATAGTTACTTCATATGTTTGTTCACTAAAGATTTCATTAGTAAATGCTTTTGTTGAATAAATACCTATGCCTTCTTCTTTACAAGTTGGAGTCTTAATTACACTGTAAACAGTATCTACTGTTTCTTTTAAAATATGACTTTCATCATTTATACATTTTGTAAATGCTGTTACTTTTGAGTAGTCAGTACTCCATTCATATGTAACTACACTATAATTATGATTTAATTTAGATATTGGAGTTTCTTCAATACTACTAGAACAGTTATCAATAGTACAATGTTTAGATTTTAAACCATCTTCAGTACATGTTGCTTCTTTATCAATAGTAAATTCATTAGAATATTGATGTTCATGCAACTCAGGTATTTCTCTAAACTCTTCATATTTACATTCTTCACATACTCGTTTTTCTAAACCTTTAGTAAATGTTCCAGGTTCATTAACAACAATCCAATTTCCAAATTTACATGCTTTTACTTCAATATGTGAAATATCATTTGAACAGATGTGAGTATGTGTACTATCATTATTTGAATTACATTTATTATAATTATGACCAAGTCTATCTAATACTACTTCATATGTTTGTTTTACAAAAGATTTATTTGTGAATTCATTAGATACATATGTTCCTAATCCATCCTCTTCACATGTTGGGTTTGTTACTACTTTATATTCAGCTCTTACAGTTTCTTCTTCATAATGACTTTCATCATTTATACATATATGTTTAGCTTTAAGTGATAAGTGATCTTCACTCCAAGTATAAAATACTTCTCCATAGTTATGACCTATTGCATCAATATAATTATCATTATATGTATCATGACAAACATTACATGTATAAGTTGTATAACCATTATCTAAACATGTTGGCTTAACAACTACACTATCATAATTATGACCAAGTTTTGGTCTTTCACTATATGTAGAATAATCACATCTTGAACATGTATCATATTCATTCCATCCAATTTCAGTACATGTAGGGGCTTTAGCATTATGAGATACATACAAATGTCCACCTAAACTGCTAATAGTTACTTTATCAGGACTATAGTTACAATTAATACATTTCTTATGTTCTTCGTGTCCTTTAGTAGTACAAGTTGGAGCAAGATACTCAACTTTTTGATATTCATGTGTAATATTAATACTAGCTTCAGTATCTAAATAACTCAAACTAATATCCTTATAGTTACCATCTTTTAATCCACTACCAGATAAAGATATATTAAAACTGCCAGATTGTTTTGGTTTAAAGTGTATTTTACATATTATATCATTATCTACTACTCCACCAGATAATAAGAACGAAAATTTAATTTTACCTGTTTCATTACCATTAGAATCTTTAATGATGTTGTATACAATCATTGAAGAATCAATTGTTTTTTCTACACTTAAACATGATAGATTGTATTTACTATAATTTATTATAAAATCTCCAGCTGCAAGATTTAAACCCTTGCTTGCCTTCATTTCTAACACAAACTCTTTATCATAGCCATTAAAATCATCAAATCCTATATAAGACAATTTCTTATCAACTTTTATATTTTTTGTATAACTATTAGCATAAATTTGATTCAAATTAATATCATACATTTGTGAAGAAGTTATTGTTACAAAAGCATTATCATCAACATTATTAATAACTGTAAATTTAATATCAAACAAATAATTTGTTGAAGAAAGGTAGTTAGAAACCCCCTCTAGTGCCGCAAAAGTAACCTTAATAATACCCTTATTACCGCTATTAACAGAAACTAAAGAACCATTTAGTTTATTTAATGAATCTCCAATCTTTATCTCTTCATATTTTAATAAATTTGCATCATAAGTTATTAAAAACTCAGCAGAAGAAAAATTATATGTAAAACTGCTAATATAATATTTAATATTAAATGAATTATTATATGTTAGTGCATCAACATTATTAGCACTAAAATTAATAGTATTCTTACTCACTGGTTTTTCTATAACATCAACATTAAAACTACTTGTTTGAATTTCAACGCTTGATAAATCTATAAAATTTGCATCTCCCACAGCAATTATAACTTTACTGATTCCTATAGGAGCATTATTCTTAATATTAAAACTTAAATTCAATAAATTTCCTGAACCATTTATTCCATTAACAGATGCTACATATACTCTAATTTCTCCCGGAGTATCTTTATTTATTGATACATACTCATTAGATAGTAGCGTACTTGTATTGCAAGTACTTAAACTCATAACATCAGTATCATAATATATAAATAGTTCAAAACTACCGATATCTTTAAAATCTTTAGTTTTTATATAAGAGGTAAAATAACTACCTTGTTGAATAGTTTGGTTATCAGAGTATATAGTAGGGATGGTTTCATCCTCTACTATATCTTCCGCATAAACAAAACCAAAGTTACAGATTAATAAAGATATAATTAATATACTTATTATTACTATCTTATTAATTCTATTTCTAATCATACAATATAGTTAACTTTCCCACTAATATAATCTAAAATTCGAAGAGCTTCGTAAGCTTCTAACTTGCCATTTCTATCTATGTCAGCTCTAACAAATTCATCAGAATTTAAGTTTAATAAATCATTAATTGCCATTAAAAGCATTTGAGCATCTTTAACTGTTATTAATCCATCACCATCAACATCACCATAAGATGATTTACTTAACTCTTCTTTTACAGTCACAGTGTATGGATCTTCTTTAGTTCCATTATAAGTATATGATATACCATCATAAGCTTCAATATAATAATCTAGTCCTAATAAAGATATATAAGCGGATTGAATAATACCCATATATTTATTATTAACCGGATTCATTTCAACACTCTTCCATTCATTTGTATTAGAAACTTTATAGTATAATTTAACTGATTTTATCATTAAGTTATCTATTACAGTTGCATTTATTAATAAATTATTATTTGTATATGCTTCGTTAATTGGAGTATGGTAAACATTTGGAGCCATTGTATCCATTGATCTTATAACAATTTTACCAGATGGTGTTGATTCGGTTAAATCAGTTTTAACAACTGTAAAGTTATAATAATATTTAACACCAGGTTCAACTGTATCATCAAAGAAGGTATTTTCATCATATGATAAAACATAATTATTAAGTCTAGTATATAGTCCATCTTCTTCAGTACTTCTATAAATGTTATATCCAAGTAATGTATCGAAATCATCTTGCATCCAAGTTAAATTTATTCCTGTTTCAGTTGCTTCACCTTGCATAATCATTGCTTGAGCTAAAGTTGTATCAATTTCAAACATAAATCTACCGGGAACATCATATAAATCTAGATTATCATCACTTGCTTTACCATTAGAAATATTTATAGTTTGATTACCATTTTCAATCGTAGTATTTAGAGTATAAGTCCCTTCCCATCTTCTAGGTGTAACATATTTACCTTTAATTTCATATTCAGCATAAGGATCACTAGAACCAAATCTAACTCTTAGTGGAATAGATGTATCCATATCTCTATTAAACTCAACTACAAATGTTACTTCTTCATTACCTACTTTTTTTACTCTATCTCCATTAGAATCTAAAACATAGGCATCTGTTACAAATGGGAAAGTGTTTGAAGGGGCTTCAGTTGCGAAACTATCATTATCTATATCAATTAAAGTCATATAATCATCAAAATCCGTAATACTTTTTTCTATTAAGTCAGTATCAGTCGTTCCCCAATAATTGTTAAATAGATATTCTTTTTCATAATAATCTTCAGCTTTTTCACTTGAAGCAATCTTTAACCATTTACTCATGGATGCATTGTAATTATTAAGAATCACATTATTTTTAAATCTCGACAAAATTCCATCTTCAATCGCTTTATCAATAACTTCTTGAATTGATTCTTTTGTCCAAACAACTAAATTACCATTTTTATCGTATGCTTCTGGAATCTCATAGATCACATAATGAGCGAAAATGTCAGAAGAATTAAATAATTTATCATCTTTTTTAATGAAAATAGTATCCATTGGTTGAGATGAATCAGCAAAGCAAATAAAATCACCTAAAGGTTTTCCATTAATCCATTCGTATTTATTCTTTACACCAATAATAAAATAACTTGTCAAAAAATTACTAATTTTATGCAAATCAGTAAATTCTTCTTCTGTTTCTAGACAAAGAAGATGTCCACCAATTGGTTTCAATAAATCAAAATACCCTAATGCTTGATAATAACGAATCAATTTTTTAGTAAAAATTTTCAAGTATGTAACGTTAGTATTATTATTTCTATATAAATATTCTACTTCTAAAGTTGGCATTTGGTTTAATTTGCCTTCAAAAATAGTTGCTTCAAACACACACGAGTCAAAACTTCCATCCATATTATATAACTTACAGTTTATAAAAGAACAATTTTTATATAAACCATATATTGTCAAATGACTGTTATAATTTACAGGCATATCTTTAAATACACACTTATAAGCCTCCCTTGTATGAATAGACTGAGAAGCATAAGTTTTGTCTACCCCATTACCATACAATTTTTTTTCATACATATATCTATCAGAATATATATTACTAAAATTACAATAATTAGCCTCATCAATTCTTAAATAAGGATTTTTTATATTAGCACAATTTAATTCTATATATCCAGTTACTTCTCTTTCTATCTTAACTATATATTCATCCATAAATTCAGATGGGAAAATATTTACAGGATTTTCATACGTACCATTCACAATTAAGTCCCCCGCAACTACAATACTAGCAATTCCTGTTTCAGCATATGAATCTTCAGCACTTGATGCCCAAAATTGAATATTAGTTCCTTCTTCTATTGTTAGTTTAACTCCTAAATTAACATAAAGCATACTTGGAATTATATAATAATTATCACTTGTTAAAGTAGTATCCTCTGTTATTTGCCCAGTTAATACAACACCATTTCTTACACCAAATTTTATTGTTCCATAAGATATATATTGAGTATTATCTTTATCATCTAAACCATTTTTGTATTCTATCTTCACGTTTAATTTAATAATATAATCATTTGGACAATTTTTAGATATTTTAACTATAAATGGATTATCAACCCCAATTATTTTCCCTTCATTGCTTTTTATTAATGTATCCTTAGTAGAATATGTTCCTACCATCTCAAAATTAGAAGTCCCATTTATAATCTCTACATATGGATCATTTCCTCCTAATTCGTTTTCATCAGTTATAGTTACAATTGTATCTTTAGACATTCCCCATCTATTCTTTAACACTAAACCAAGATCTAATGTCTCTCCCGCATCTATTACTCCGTCACCATTATTTTCCTCACTTAACGTCTCTGTATCAAATATATATCTATCATATAAATTAACATCTGGTTTTGGTAGTTTTGTTAATGCATCATATATATTAAGTATCATAGGTATATTATGATTAACATTATGAATGCACGATGGAGAATCTCCTGATGTAGCTGAAAGCTGTGCCATAATAAATTTTGATGGATACATATCTCTATCCTTAAAATATGATCTTAACAAGGCTGCAGTTCCAGCCACAACCGGTGAAGCCATACTAGTTCCTGATAGTTTTCCATATTTACCATTAGGGAGAGTACTCATAATATCCTCACCTTGTGCATATACTTCATATTCTATTGTATTATATTCATATGTGTCAAAGTTAGTAAAAGTTGATTCTAATCCTTGTCTACTAACACTCATTACACCTGTTACATATGATAAAGCAGCAGGATAATTCGGAATAACTTTTCCATCCCATCCAATTAAACGCTCGTTTGCGGCAGTATCATTTCCAGCAGCAGCCACAAGTACTGAAGATGTATAAGCTGTTTGTAAGGCTTCTTGTACAGCGATTGTACAAGCTGATCCACCAAATGACATATTAATTACTTCAGCACCCATAGAATATGCATAAAGAACTGCTTCAGCTATATCACTTTGGTTAAAGTAACCAGATGCTTGACCTGCTTTAACTGCCATAATTCTTGCATTATATGCTATACCTACTATACCTTCTTCATTATTAGAAGCTCCAATGATACCTGCTACATGTGTTCCATGTCCATGATCATCCATTGGATTACCAGTATTTTTCATATCTGCATTACCATTATTAGCAATTACATTAGCCCCATGAACATCATCAATATATCCGTTGTTATCATCATCAATTCCATTACCAGGTATTTCATTAATATTCACCCAC
The DNA here is from genome assembly GCA_045577945.1 of Bacilli bacterium. Taxonomy (GTDB): domain Bacteria; phylum Bacillota_I; class Bacilli_A; order ML615J-28; family CAG-698; genus CAG-698. The sequence goes on from JAZNJG010000018.1 coordinate 12,456, forward strand.
ATGTTATCTTTTAAATCTGGATGTGTATAATCAACACCTGTATCAATAACTGCCACAACTGTAGAAGATAAACCACCAGGTTCAACACCATTGTCTTCTAAATATTTCCATGTTTTTTGTAATTCACTATATTTTAAATAATCTTGTTCTTTTAATAGTTTATTCTTATGAACTTTTCCATTAGCCCATGAAATATCACTTTCATCACTAATATTATTAATTGATGCTTCTGAATATACTATAGCATCATCAATTGATTCTACATCATAAATAAAATCTAGTTCTGCTACTAATACATATGATAATGATCTTAAATATTTAATAGTATCTAATGGGTCACTATTTCTCTTTAGATATGCAGTATACCAAGTTCCATTATCAGTATCATACATCTTATATATTGATTTCACCCCACAAAGTTCAAAATCTTTATCAAACTTTTCTTTATTGTCTGTATATTTTTCATTAAATGATTTCTTAACTTTAATTAAAACTTTTTCATCACTATACTTATAGTTACCACTTTCAAATTCTTCACTATAAGCTACATCAAAAGGTACAAGTAAATTTCCATCAACATCTTTAATCTCTCCATCATAGGTTTTTGCTAAATCTACCTTTTCTACTTTTGATACTTCTTTACTATCTAAGTCGCTTTCATTTGAATTACATCCAATAAAAGCAAACATAGTAAGTACTACTAAAAACAATAACATAATTTTTGATATTAGCTTTCTCATACACTCTCCTTTTAAATAATTATTAAATTATTAATTATAAATATA
>JAZNJG010000019.1:0-27426 GCA_045577945.1 Bacilli bacterium
ATAAATATAGATACAAATAGGTTATTACTTGAGACAGACCAAAATATCAAAAATAAGAATGCATATAATTTAGATAACGCTGACGATAAATTAATTATAAAGATATCGAAGAAACTTGATAATAAAGAAGATAATTTAGAAGATAATTTAGCAACTAAAGAAGTAGGATTTATGATGCTTACACATATTGAAAAAAGAATAGAAATAAAGATTTTTATAGATAAAGAACACAGAAATCAAGGATATGCAACAGAGGCTTTAAACGCGATTACAACACATTTAAAAAATATAAATCCTAAATATAAAAATAAATTTTTTGCAAAGGCTTCAATTGAAGAAATAGAATTTGCTAGAGTGCTTGTAAAATGCGGTTTTTCTTATCAAGAAAAGACAAACGAATTCATTTATAAAGATAGGAAAAAATCACTAGAATAGTAATTTATAAAAAATAGCATTATGAATAACATATTTTTTAAAAAAACATATTATAATAATGGCCAAAACATAGTTTTTTTAAGTTTTTTGGATGATAAATATTTACAAAGTAAATAACTTATAAAAATGTAAAATTTACCATTTTTAATAAATTAACATTTAAATAATAAAAAAATCTAAAAAAAACGGGCATTTTATAAATAAAATTATTGTTTTTATTTTATAATTAGTGTATAATATTCAATGTAAGGCGATTATAAGTGTTGGAAGGACAATTTTGAGTATATCAAAAGACAATAATCTTAACAAACACATATATAGACCAAATAAAAAATTAGAAAGGAAGATTAAGGAATTATGAGAAAAAAACTTGTAATTGTATTCTTTGGATTACTATGTTTCTTGGGTTTCCTTGCTGGCTGTGGCGAGAAGAATGAAGTTCTTGCAGTTGGTATGAAAACTTTACCTAATACCTTAACTTATACAGTTGGTGAACCGATTGATGTTAAGGGTGGACAATTAGCAGTAGTATTCTCAGAAGCCCCAGAAGAAGTTCAAGTGTTTGACTTGAAGGAAGAAATGCTAGATAAATCTAGTTATGATGTTTATTTAACAGGCGTTAAAAATGTTAAAGTAATTTTTACTTTTGAAGGTAAAGAATCTTATACTGAATTTAGAGTTGAGTATTTCGAAAGACCTTTTAAAGAAGAAGCTATCGAAAAAATAAATGCATTTAATAGTTCTGTTTCTTACGGAAAAGAAGAAGCTGAATTAGTAGCATTATATAAATCTTTAGCAATTGCTAATGTTAAATTAAGTAACAACGCTCAAGAAGCTGAATCAGTTGTTAATAATTTAATGGTTAAAGTTAGCAATATCCCTACTAAAGCTGAACAAGATAAATTATCTGCTGCTTTATTAAAGAGCCAAGAAGCTGCAAAAGCTGTTGTAAGTGCTTATAAGAAAGATGCTGCTGTTGCTGGTCAATATGCACAAATCATCGCATTAAGTAAATCAATCGCTGTTGCTGAAATCGGATTTGCTACAACTGCTGCTGAAATCAACTTAGCAGTTGAACTTTGCAAAGCAAGTGTTGATAATGCAATTTTAGGAAACAAAACATTAGACCAAATCAATGAAGCAAAAATCGCTGCAGAAGCTGCTAAAAAATTAGCAGAAGATGCTAAGAAGGCTGCTGATGATGCTGCTGGTCTATCAGGCAATAAAGCTCAAGCTGCAGAAGCTGCTAAATTAGCTGCAGAAGCTGCTAAGGCAAAAGCTGAAGCTGCAAAAGCTGCTGCTGAAACTGCAAAAACTGCTGCAGAAGCTGCTAAGGCAAAAGCTGAAACTGCAAAAGCTGCTGCTGAAGCTGCAAAAGCTCAAGCTGAACAAATTAAAAATGATGTAAATGCAACTAAAGCTGAAGTTGAAGCTGCTAAGGCAAAAGCTGAAGCTGCACAAGCTGCTGCTGAAACTGCAAAAGCTGCTGCTGAAACTGCACAAGCAAAAGCTGAAACTGCAAAAGCAGAAGCAGAAGCTGCTAAAGTTGGTGCTAAAGAAGCTCAATTAGCTGCTGAAGCTGCAAAAGCTGCTGCTGAAGCTGCAAAAGCATTAGCTGAAACAGCCGCATTAAACGCTGCTAATTCTGCAAACGCTGCAGAAGCTGCGAAAGATGCTGCTGAAGCTGCTAAGAAAGCAACTGAAGATTTATATGAACAAGTAAAAGATTTATATGAAACTTTACCAGAAGCTGCTCCAGCAATCGATGAAGTTAATAACTATGTAGCAAATGCTGATTATGCTGGTTTAGAATTAGTATTAGTTCAAACTATTAAAGCTGCATATGTTGCTTCTATCACAAGCGCTAGAACAAAAACTGCTATCGACGCATTAGTTGTTGAAGCTAAAGGTTTATTAGATGCAGTTAACACTGTTTCTGATAATGCAGGCGTTTCATCATCTGAATTCTTAGCTGCTAAAGCAAATGCACAAAGTCTATTTGTTAACTACGCTATCGACTCTTTAGAATATACTAAAGCTGAAGTTGAAGAATATTTAAACAATGGTGGATTTGACTATAGTGAAGGTCAAGAAGATGCAGCTGCAGACGCATTATATGATGAAGTTCAAAAATTAATCGATGATGTAAATGCTAAAATCGCTGCTGCTACAACTGTTGCAGAAATCGATGCTGCATTAGCTTATGGTCAAAGCAAAGCAAGATTAGAAACTATTTATGTTGATTACTATGCTTCTTACATCGTAAGATGGTTAAATCAATATTTTAGAGATACAAAAGAAGTTGAAAAGAGCAATTTCTCAGATACAAATTGGAATGAAGCTTTAAGAATTAAAGATTATTATCAAACATTAATCACAAGATTAGACAAGTTTGATCAATTAATCGATAAAGCTGAAGAATATAAAGAAAAATTAGATGCAATCAGAACTAAAGCTGAAGAAGTTTATGATTTAGTTTACTCTGTTGAAACTCCAATTATCGTTGAAGTTCCACAAAGAGCTGATCAACCTAATAAAGATTCTTACAATGGTACTGAATGTTCAGGTGCAAGTTTAGCTGAAATCGTTGCTAAATTAAGTTCTGCTGATTTAGATGTTCCTTATTCATTAAATCCAACTGGAACTAACACTACTATTGAAGCACAATTAAGAGCATTTGAAGATGAAAATGGTCAAATTATTGACGTATTAGCTACATTTGAAAAATATATCGATAGATACAATGTTTCATTAGCTGCTGCTAAAGCAAATGCTGCTACAGGTGTTATCGCATTAATCGATGCATTACCTCAATATGGTGTTAATAATGGTACTGCAACATTAACATTAGATGAAGAAACTCTAGTTGTAGCTGCAAGAGATGCATACACATTATGGTTAGATACATATTTCGATAGCATTGGTTATCCAGCTGCAGGTGAACCACTAAACGTTGCAATCGTTTATAACATTGCTGATTTAGAAAAAGCTGAAGCTCGTATCCAACAATTAAAAGATGCAAAAGCTGCTGCAGAAGTTCCTGCTACAGGTGTTAATGATTTAATTAAGAACACTGATGCTGTTAATGGATATGTTGTTTTAGATAGTGAAGAAGCAATCGTTAAAGCTCGTGAAGAATTTGATGCATGGGAATTATTATACGAAATCGATGCAATCAATAGAGATAAGATCGTTGTTGACGCTACTACTCCTTTATACGATAAATTAGTTGCTGATGAAGCAAGATTAGCTGAATTAAAACTTGCAAAAGTTGATGCAGATGCAATCGATGCTAAGATTGACGCTGTATTAGCTGATGGTGAATATATCACATTAAATGCTGCATATGATGATAACGCACAAATTACTGATGCTGAAACTGATTATGCTACATGGTTAGCTACATACTTTGTTGCTCCAGAACATGATGCCGCAAATGAACCTATCAATGTTGCATTAGTTACTAAACATGCTGATTTAGTTGAATATAGAGAAAGATATACAGTATTAGAAGCTGCAAAAGCTGATGCTGAAACTGCAGTTACTGGTATTATCGCTTTAATCGCTGCATTACCAGAAGTTGATGAAGTTGCATTATTAGATGCACTTAAGAACCCTACTACTCATGAAGCAGACGCACTTGCTGCAAGAGCTGCTTATGAAGCATGGATTCAAAAATACTTCATTGATGATGGATATGTTGCTGCTGATGAACCATTAAATACTGAAATAGTAAATAACTATAGTAAGTTAGTTGATGTAGAATACCGTATATTTGAATTAAATGAAGCTAAGGTTGCTGCACAATATGTTGATACATTAATGGAATTAACAACTTCTCCTCACGGATATGTTGTATTAAACAATGCTGATGAAATTGAAGATGCTAGAGAAGCTTACACTAACTGGGTTGCTCAATATAACATTAATGGAATTAATACAAATTTAATTAATAATTTAAGTAAATTAGTTGCTAGCGAAGAAAGACTTGCTAAATTACAAGAAGCTGCAATTGATGTTGCTGATGTTGTTGATTTAATCAATGCTATTGTTCCAGATGGCGACTATATTAAGATTAGTGATGATCCAGCAATTGATAGTTTAGCTGCAATTCTTGCTGCTGAAGCTGCAAAAGCTGCATGGGTTCAAGAATACTTCACTGATGAAGGATTTGATTATGATTTAGAACCTGAAAATGCTAAGATTATTTCTAATAATTCTAAGTTAGAAACTTATAGAGCTAGATATAATAAATTAATTGAAGCTAAAGCTGCTGCTGAAGATCCATCTACAGGTGTTATCGCATTAGTTGATGCAATCGCTGCTACAGTTACATTAGCTGAAGAAGAAAAAATCGTTGCTGCAAGAAAAGCATATAACAACTGGATTAAGACATACTTCACTGATCAAGGTTATACTGCTGCAAATGAACCTATTAATATTTCTATGAGCGGATTAGATGTTAAAGCATTAACATTATTAAATGCTGAAACTAGATTTGCTGAATTAGATGCATTATTAAGCGAACTTGCAAATTCTATCGACAACGCTACAACATTAGTTACTGAAATTACAAGTGACAATGATATTACAGTTATCGAAGCTGTTGAAGCTGCTATTGAAGACGCTGAAGCTAAATTCGTTAACTTAAGAAATGAAAACACATTAGATCCTAAAGACTTTGTTAAGAGATATGATGATTTAATCGCTGCAAGAAAGACATTAGAACATATCTTATTTGAAAAAGCATATGATGAAGCAGAAGAAAGTATCTCTAATTTAAGAGATGAATTAGTAGCACAAATGGGTATTAACCGTGTTGCTGATACTACTGCTGTTCAAGTTAAAGCTGCTCAAGGAATCGCATTAATTCATGCAGTTGTTGAACCAACTGATACAGTATTAGAATTAGGCGCTGACAATGATTATGATAGAGCTACTTATACAAATGAAATGAACACAATCGAAGCAAATACATTAAACAGCTTATATGTTGCAGCTAAATATTTAGTATCTGGCGATGCTACAAATGGTTACGATGTAGTTGTTTATGCTTCTGGCATTTACAAGAAATTTGTTCCTACTACTGGTGATGCTATCACTACAGTTAAAGATTTAACTGTTGACAAATTAGTAGGTAACGGACATGTTGAATTTGATGGAATTACTGTTACTGGAACTGTTACAGTTCTTGGTGGTGGAAGTTCTTCAGTCGTATTCCTTAAATCTAATTTAAATAATATAGTTGTTGACAAAAAAGATGTTAAAGTTAGTTTCGATGCTGAAACTACAGTTGCTGGTGAAGTTGTATTAGGTCTAAATGTTTTAACTGAAACTGATAAAGTTGTTGTTGAAACAAATAATAATAATTTAAATTTAATTGTTAACTGTTCAGTTGAAATTAAAGGTACTAAAACTACTGCTGAATTAAATTTAAAAGTTAACAAATCTGTAGAAATTACTACAGCATTAAAAGATGTTAAAGTTGAAGCTGAAGAAGGCGTTGAATACGCCTTCAACGGAACAACTGTTAAAGAAGATGTTGCAGTTGATGAAAACGGTGAATTTGTATTCCTTGCTGGTGAAATTGTAAAATCTGATATCTGTGAAGGTACTGAAGAATTAGCATTAGTTGTTGATGGCGCTACAGTTGAATTAGGTGGCGAAGGTTCAACAATCGCTTGGAGTTTAGCTGCTGCTGAAACTGGTGCTGCTGGTTATAAATATGCTGTTGCATTATATGCTCCAAAATCTTTAAGCGAAAATGCTAAACCTGAATTAACTACTGAAGCTCCAATCTTATCTAATATTTCTGATAAAGATGAAAATGGTGTTTATGTAGTTGTTGTATTCAAAGCTGTTCAAGAAGGTTCTGAATATCAAGTATCTGTTAAATGGGCTGCAAATGCTGCTCCAATCGTTTACACAGTTAAATTCTTAGCAGGAACTACATTTGATTTATCTGCTGGTACATTATCAGAAGATGATGCAAAAGTTGCTGGTGAAAAAGCAGTTGCTACAGTTGAAGAAGCTGTTATCACTTTCAGTGGTGAATTAAAAGAATATGCTGAAAATGAATTAGGCGAAGGCTATAAAGCTGGTTACTATGTAGGTTACAAAATTGTTCCTGACAAACTTGCAAACGCTGAACCTGTTACAGGTATTATCGAAGTTACAACTGAAGTTTTATTAAACGGAACTACAGTTGAACAAGTATGGGGTAATAAAGAATTCTATTATGAAATCGAATTTGCACAAGATATTAAATTAGAAAACTATGCTCCAACATCAGTTACAATCACTACTAAACCAACTTATACAGAAATTGGTAAAGAAGTTAAATTTGAAGCAACTACTGCTCCAGCGTATGCTGTTGAAGATATCGTATGGTCTGTAGATAATGAAGAATTAGCTAAGATTTCTGAAGATGGAACATTAACTCCACTTAAAGCTGGTAAAGTTACTGTTTATGCTACATCTAAAGTGAATGAAGAAATTAAAGCTTCTTACTATGTGGTTACTCTTGGCGATGTTGCAACAGTTATCGCTTCACTTCCTGATGATGGAAGTAGCGTTGATGTTGGTATTAAAGGTGTTGTAGTTGCACTTCAAAATAGTGGATACTATGTATCTGATGGTACTGCTGCTATCTTAGTTTATGATAGTACAAGTGCTAGCAAATTAAAAGTTAATGATTACGTAGTAATTACTGGTAAAGGTATGTTATATTCTAAAGATAATAAATATTGTCCAGAAATTACAACTGTTAAATATTATAAATTAACTGAAGAAGCTCCTGCTGTTGATTACAAAGCAGAAGAAATCGATTTAGGAAAAGTTTATGCTTTAAATATTAACTCATTACAAGTTGCTAAAGATGCAGGCGTATATGGAAAATATATTAAAGTAACTGGTACATTACAAGGATCAGGATATTACTGGAATATTACTGATGAAGCTGGAAATATTTTCTATATTTCTAATTCATATGGTTCTATCACTTCTGGATTAGTTGCTGGTTGTACAGCTGAATTAGAAGTTGTTGTTAGAGATGTTAACTTCAAAGATACAAATAACAATAAAGCTAACACATTAGGTGGAGCATTAGTTAAAATTAATGGAATCTTCGCAGATGATATTTTAGTTGATTCTGCTTACGAAGGTGGAAATGTTGTTATTAATGGATTAACATATGTTGAAGGTAAGACAATCTTCTCTAGTTTAGCTGCTGCTGTTGCTGCTGCTGAAGAAGGAAAAACAATTAATGTTTTAGCTGGTACATATGCTGAAGCATTCACTATTACTACTTCTAACTTAACTATTTTAGGTCCTAATGCTAAATTAGCTGGAAACGCTGAAGGTAGAGTAGATGAAGCTGTAATTTCTAAGAAAATTACTATTGAAGCTGGCGTTAAGAACATTGTAGTTAAAGGATTTGAATTCACTGCACATGGTGCATTCCTTGCTAAAGATGGTGTAGATGGCGTTGAAGTATCTAATAGTGTAATTGAAACTTATGCTACAAATGCATTCTTTGATGCTCAAACTTATGAAGTGTCTAACATTAAACTTAACTATAACTATAGTTCATTATTCCAACCTTATCGTTTCGGAAGATTCACAAATGTAACTAACGTAGAAACAGTTGGTAATGATTTCACAGGAAATCAAACTTACTTCTTCGATTTCATTAACACTGCTGGTTGGATGGCTGGTGAATTAGTAGTTACTGATAATAGAGTATTAAATACTGCACAAAGCTTCTTATATTCTAAAGGTGTTAAGAATATTAACGCTGAAATTAAGAATAACTATTTAGAAAACATTGCAAGTACAGGAATTGACTTCAGAGATATGAAAGATGCTGAAGCTAAAGCTGTATTTAACATTGAATTAAATACATTCAATAATGCTGGTTGTGGCTGGTGTCCAATCCGTATTAGAACTGCTGGTTATACAGCTACTAATGAGCTTACAATCAATGTAGTTAACAATAAATTCATCGACTCTGCATGGACTGATGGTACAGTTGTTAACTTCATCGAAAACCCATCATTAAGTTCAGCAGCTGAAGGATTCAAACAAATCTATACAGTTGGAAAGAACTATTATGAAATTAAGGGTGTTGCTGTAACTGAATTAACAGCTGATCATTTCACAGGTGCTGCTATTTCATTTGAAGCTCCATATGCAACATTAGATGAATACGAAAAAGGAATTGCTCCTTCATTAGTTGAAGCTACTTTATCATTTGCAAATAAAGCACAAAGAACTTCATTCTCAACTTCTCAACAAGTATGGACTCAAAATGGAATTACATTAACAAATAACAAAGATAAATCTACTTCTAATGTAGCTGATTATGCTAACCCAGTTAGATTATATGCAAGTTCACAAGTTATTATTTCTGCTGGTGGAAATGAACTTTCAGTAGTTGAATTCACAGCAAACAGTACATCTTATGCAACAGCATTAGGTAACAGCTTAAAAGCTGCTGGATATACTTATAGTGTATCTGGAAAAGTTGTAACTGTAACATTAGATAATGGTGCTGTAGAAGTTAAATTCAATTGTTCAGCCCAAGTAAGACTTAACTCTGTTAAAGTTTCATACTATGAATAAAAATAATTAGGATCGGGAAACCGGTCCTTTTTTTCTATATATAATAATTATATAATACTTATATAATACTAATATAGTTCTCGTACAATACTTGTATGATATTTATATATTATTTGAATCTGTATTTTCATTATAATATATCTTTCTTGAAAAAAATGGTAATATACTGTATAATAATTATAATATTAATAAAACATTGAATTTATAAAAGGAATTATTATTATGAAAAGTTTATTATGGAAAGATTATGATTTATTATCTGAAGATGAATATTCAGGTTTTACTAGTGAAATTGACGAGTGCGTGTTTGAAGATGTTAAGATTAGAAGAGTTTTAGAAACTGTGTATGATAATTATAGTGATAGTGATGAAGTAATTGAGGTTTTAAGAAAGATACCAAATCGTGATAGTTTAATATATCGTCAAGATTTTTTTGAGGATATATTAAATGATAAGGAAGATATTACAAAATTATATTATAAGTTAGTGTCGTTAGTTAGTCGTTATGAGTCATTATTTGCATCAACTGAAAATATTAAAAGAAGATTACATTTAGTAATGTATATTTATAACTTCTTTAAATATATAGAAGAAGTAAACGAAATAATTAACAAAAATCAATATAAGTCTTATATTGTTAAAGAGATATCTAAAGATATTTCTATATATATAGAAAGAAACAAAGACTTGTATAATAAGGTTAATAATCTATATCATAGGGTTTCTAATCTTTTTGATATTACTGCAACTTATTTAAATGGTTCACCATATATATCAATAGATTTAGGTAAAAAAGAAAATTTAGAAGATGATATGGTAGAGATTGCAAAAATGTTAAATATATCATTAGATAAAAGCGCTAGACTTACAGTTCGTAAAGAAGTTAACCCATATTATTTATTTAATTTAGTAAATAATGATGAAAAACTAAAAAACGACTTAATAGATTTCTATGAAACATATCATAATGATATAATAGACTTATCAAAACTAAGCAAAGAACTAAAATTCTATCTACTTATGAAAACACTATTCGAAAGTGTTAATAGTAAAGGTGTTCCATACACTAAAGCATTAGTAACAGATGGTAAAACTTCTATTAAAGATATTTATGATATATCTTTAACATTAAGTAAAATAAATGCTGTTCCAAATGACTTTTTCATTGATGATAATGAAAATATGCAATTTGTATTAGGTGTAAATAGTGGTGGAAAAACATGTTATATTCGAAGTTTAGGAATAAACTATGTATTATTTTCATCAGTAGGTTTTATGTTTGCTAAAGAAGCAGAAGTTTTTCCAATGAAATATATTTATACTCATTTTCCAAACGAAGAAAATTATAAAGTTGGAGAAGGTAGACTAATTGATGAGATTAACAGACTAAATAAAATGAAGAAAACTTTTAGCAGTGAAAGTATTGCATTATTAAATGAAACTTTCTCATCAACAAGTGAAGATAAAGCTTGTACGCTTACGATGGAACTAATAGATAATTGTATGGAAACAAAGGGGAAAGTTATTTTTGTTACTCACCAATATAAGATTTTTGATAATTTACAAAACTCAAATATTGGATTCTATACACCATTCGTGGTGGAAGGCGAAAATAATATTAGAACGTATAAAATAAAGAAAGTTGAAAAGAAATTATTGTCTTATGTTGGGGATATTTTGAAGAAACATGGACTAACAAAAGAACAATTATTAAAGAGGAAAAAATCATGAGAAATTTTTTAAACCCATACAATGTAGAATACGGAAAAGTATATAATGCTTTACATGACTTACAATTAGATACAATTGCAAGATTTGCTTATAAAGAATCTAATAGACAAGAAAGATTATTAGAAATATTAGAGAATATTTGTCTTGATGAGAAAACTATTTATTATCGTCAAGCAATATTAAATGATTTTATTAAAGACAGATTTATGTATCATAACATTCAACTTGAGATAGCAGCTATGGAAAAGGCATATGCTGAATATGATGGATGTAGATCTCAGAGAGCAAAAACAAAGATTAAATCTGAAGTTGGTATAGTTGATGTATCAATGTCATTGAGAGATTATGCTTATGCATTAAGAAGACTTTTAGAGATCTATGGTAGACTTGATAATTTATTTAATGAACATAAACCATCATCTGAAGGATTAAAAGTATATGCTCATACAGTGCATAAAAGAAATGCTAGTGAAGGTTTTTATAAATTAAGAGAGAAAGTAGAAGCAATTTTAGAATCTGGTTCTTCATATGGATATTGTATAAAACTTGATGATTATTTAGTTCCTGAAGAGATGAAATATATGATTGTTAAGGGGAAATATGAAGGGGAAAAATTCTCATTGTTTAAGAAAAAATCAAGTCAAAATAATAAAGTAGAGTTAAATTCTAAAGTAGAAGAAGACTCTAGAAGAATCGTTGTAGATGCATACAATAGATTAATAGTTATTATTGAAGATATATTTGAGACATTGTTTGATGAAATTAGTTATATAATTAAAGATTTTATCTTTTTTGAGTTTGGGATATATTTATACGAAACATTGGGAGAAGCTGGTGAGTTTGTGACATTCCCAACATTTGGTAAAACTATTAATTATAAAAAAGCTAAAGATCCATTCTTATTAATTAGATATATAAACGAAGGATATCGAACAACAGTATATGGAAATGATTTAGTTATTGAAGATAACGAAAGTGCTTTAGTTTGTGGGTCAAATAACACGGGTAAAACTGTATTTTTACGAACAATAGGTATCTTTCAAGTATTTGCTCAAACTGGTTTAATGGTTCCTGCTGATTATGCAGAGACAGTAATTAGGTCTGATATTATTTCAATTTTCTCTGGTGAAGAAAAAGATACAAACGTTGGAGGAAGATTTGAAAAAGAAGCAATAGATATTAAAGATATTATTGATTCAGTTAACGAAAAATCATTGGTAATTATTAATGAAATTTTCCAATCAACTTTTGCGGAAGACGGAGAAAAAGCATTATTTGATATATTAGATTATTTTACATTAATAAATGTTAAATGGATAACAGTAACCCATTTATTGGGACTTCTTGACAGAGTAGATAACTTTGAATCAGAAGTTAAGGTATTCCAAACAACAGGAGAAGAAGAAAAATATAAAATTAAAACATTATAAAGTAAGGATTTTTAAAATGGTAAGATTAACATTAGAAACAAACGATTATTTAGATATAGAATTATATGAAACTGTCGCACCAATAACAGTTGCTAACTTCTTAAACTTAGTAAAAGCAGGTTTTTATGATGGATTAATTTTTCACAGAATTATAAGAGATTTTATGGTTCAAGGTGGAGGATATAAAATAGAGAATAATGAACTTGTTCATACTGATTGTCCTAGTATAAAAGGTGAATTTAGAAGTAATGGTGTGGATAATAAGTTAAAACATACTAAAGGTGTAATTTCTATGGCAAGAACTAATGTAAAGGATTCAGCATCATCTCAATTCTTTATATGTACTGCAGACACACCGCATTTAGATGGTGAGTATGCCGCATTTGGTAAGATTGTTGGGGAAGAAAGTTTTAAAACTTTAGATAAATTAAATGAAAGTAGAACTGAAAGAGTTAATCCATACATGACCGATTTTCCATATCCATATGTGATAATCAAGAAAATGGAAGTACTATAAAATGAAATATTATGATCAACATATTCATTCGTCTTTCTCACAAGATTCTGAAGAAGATTTAGAAAATTACTTTATAAAAGCTAAAGAAAATGGAATAGAATATGTAATAACTTGTGAACATTTTGATCCACATACTTCTGTTGATGGAACAAGTTGGGATGCTGATTATGATGCATTAATAGCATATCAAAAAGTATTAAAGAAAAAATACCCTATGATAACGCCTTTATTAGGTATTGAATTAGGATATCGATTTGAATATATGAATGAAATGGAAGAGAAACTTATTAATCACTCTTTTGATTTAGTGCAATTAAGTGTCCATGATAGTGGGGTATATGACTTTTATTATCCAGAGTTTTATCATAATCCAAAAGAAAATTTAAACGGATATTTTGATTTAGTATTAGAAGCTATCACTAATTGGAATGATTATGATGTATTATCTCATATTGATTTTGCTTTTAAAACTGCTAGATATGTTATGAAGGATATTCAATTAAGTGAGTTTGAAGATAAAATAATTATTATATTAAATAAATTAATATCCGACGGAAAAGCATTAGAAATTAATACTAAGGTTCAAGAAACTCTTGATGATGAAGATCATGTGAAATATTTACTTTCTTTGTATAAGAAATTAGGAGGATATAAAGTAACATTATCAAGTGATGCCCATACTCAAGATAGATATTTATCTAGTTTCGATAAGTATTTAAAACTAATTAAATCATGCGGATTTGATGAGTTAAGATATTATATTAAGAGACAAGAGTATATTTATAAAATTGAAATGTAAAATAGGTAAAATATGGAAAATAATTATAAATTAGAATTAATAAACAAAGGAAAAACAAATTACCATATTTGTTATAATAAAGATGCTGATGAATGTACTCGTTACTCAGCAACGGAATTACAAAAATATTTATACTCCTCTACAAATACATGCATTCCTTTATTTTCAGATAAATGCGATTGTAGGGGGAAGGAAATCTGGGTTGGCTTAGGAAGAAATAACATAGGTGAAAATTATCTTGGATTATTAGATGGTTTAAGCGATGAATCATTTCTAATAATGAATGTAGATGATAACTTATTAATTTTAGGAAAATCTCCTAGAGCTAATATGTATGGAGTATATTATTTTTTAAATAACTATATTGGTTTTAGATGTTTATCAAATGATACAGAAATTTATGATAAACTTGATACCATTATTGTAACAAAAGATGAAGTAAAAGATTTTCCTTTTGAACATCGTGATGTGTACTGGCATTTTGCATTTGATGGAAATTACGCATCAAAAAATATGCTTAATAGTAATTTAGCTGATTTATCACAAAGAAAAGGTGGAAGAAGAAAATGGTTTAATTTTCATCACTCATTTGGTGATTTATTAAATCCTAATGAATATTTTGATGAACATCCAGAATATTTTTCTTTGGTTGATGGAAAAAGGAAAAAAGAACATACTGAATTATGTTTATCTAATGAAGAGGTATTTAATATAGCTCTAAAGAAGGTGAAAGAATGGATTGTAAATAATCCAGATTGCACAGTGTTTTCAGTTGCTCAAGATGAATGGATGGGACATTTTGAAAAGATGGCTTGTGAATGTGATGAATGTAGAAAAATAGATGATGAGAATGAAAGCCAAAGCGGTTCAGTTATCAACTTTGTAAATAGAATTTCTGAAGCCATAAAAGAAGAGTTTCCAAATGTGCTAATTCATACATTTGCATATCAATATTCTAGAAAACCTCCTAAAAAGGTTAAACCAAATGATAATGTAATTGTTCGTTTAACTAATATTGAGTGTTCATGGAGTAAATCTTTAGAAGAAGGTGCTTTAGAAAATCCAGAAGGTAGAAATGCAAGTTTTGTATCAGATTTAACTAATTGGAGCAAGATTACTAATAGATTATATATTTGGGATTATGCAGTTAATTATCGTAATTATTTATTACCATTCCCTTGTATAAGATCAATGTATAAAAATATTATGTTTTATAAAAAACTAAAAGTAAAAGGTTTACTTATGGAAGGAAACTTCTCCTTCGGTGGAGGAGGATACTTTGATGAACTCAAAGCTTACTTAACAAGTAGATTAATGGGTTTTGATGAAAGAAATATGGAAGAGATTGTATCTGAGTTTTGTGATGGATACTACGGGAAATGTAGCAAACTAGCTCAAGAGTATTTATATCTATTTGAAGATAATATTAAAGGTGATTTGTGGCTTTATGATGATGCAGATTCAGAAACATTTACTGATGAAGTATGCCAAAAAGCAAAAGAAATCATAAATCAAATAGAGGAAATAAATAACTCTGATTTAGTAAATAAACTAGATAAAACATACATTCATACAAAGAAACTAATTTTATCATATAAGTATTTAGAATTAGTAAGATTGCCATTGGATTATCCTAATCGAGATATGTTAGTTGATGAATTCTTTGAGGAAGTACAAAAAGAAGGAATTACTGAATTATTTGAAAGAACAAGCTTAGAGTTTTCAAAAGAAGCTATAAAGAAAACTAGATATGCGAAAGATAGAGAAGGTTGGTATTCTTTATATTACATTATGAAATAGAATACAAATTGATCTAAATTATAAAATATAGACAAAAAATATAAAAACCGGGACATTTTCCCGGTTTATTTGCGTTTTTATTAAATAAATGCCTGTATTTTCTAAAAATACCTTTAAAATATCATTTATAATGCATTTTTAAAAAATAATTGATAATTTACTAATTCTCAAGTTAAAACCAAAATAATGGCATTTTCAAGTTTTGTTAATTTACATGTAAATAATATTATTCAACTAAATCATTATAAAGGGCATTAATTGTGTTATTAAAATCATTATTAGATACCCCAACAATAATATTAATTTCTTGAGCTCCTTGAGCAATCATTTTAATATTTATATTATGGTTCCCAACAATACCAAATATCTTTCCTGAAATACCAGGTTTTAAAACCATATTTCTTCCAACTACAGCCACAAGAGCAATGTCCTCATCTATAGTAACATCTTGAACAGAACTGTCGTTTTTTAGTACTGTTAGTAAATCATATTTACATTTGTTTACTTCACTTGAAGAAACAACAACACTAAAACTATCAATGCTCGTAGGGATATGTTCTACTTCTAATTGAAAGCTTTCAAAAATATTTAAAACATTCTTTAGAGATTTTAATTTAGATACTTTTTGCTGTTTTGTTATATTAAACGATGTAAAGTTTTTCTTGCCGGAAATACCGGTAATGATTTGTGATTTATCTGTACAATCTTCGCGAATAATTGTACCAGGATCTAAAGGTGCATTTGTATTTAAAATTTTTATAGGAATATTACAAGTTTGCACAGGGAAAACTGTTTCTTCATGAAGAACATTAGCTCCCATATAAGAAAGTTCTCTTAATTCAGTATATGTAATTTCTTTAATGATTTTAGCGTTAGGAATAATTCTCGGATCTGCCATTAAAATACCAGATACATCTGTCCAGTTTTCATAATAAGTAGCTTTTAACCCACTTGCGATAATAGCTCCAGAAATGTCAGACCCACCACGAGAGAAAGTCTTAATAGTTCCATTAGGATAAGAACCATAAAAACCAGGAATACATACTTTACCATATTTTATAAAGGCTTTGTCAATTAATGAATAAGATAACTCGTAGTTAACACTGCCATCATAATTAAATTTAATTAAATCAGCCGCATCAACAAAAGTATAACCTAAATATTCAGACATCAATTTAGCAGTTAAATATTCACCACGACTAACTAAATACTCTTCAGACATATCTTTAGATAATTCCCCTTTTAATTTAATAAACTCACTTTCTAAATCAAAAGTCAATTCTAGTTCATTTTTAACCTTCATAAAACGTGATGTAATTAATTCCCAAATAGAATCATAATGAACATTATATTTTAAGTGTGCATGTAAAAGGTATAATAAATCGGTTATTTTACTATCCCCTTTTTCTTTTTTTCCTAATGCTGATACAATAACAGCATTACGGCTCTCGTGACCTAATACAATAGATTTAACTTTTTTAAATTGAGTAGTATTAGCAACAGAGGAACCTCCAAACTTAGATACAACTAACATAACATTCACTCCTTTTTTTAATAAATTGATAATTTATACAAAATCTTATATCTATTATATAACTTTTTAGTAAATAAACAAGAAAAAAATAAATATTTGTTAATAATATATAGTAATATATATAAAATATAACTAATATAATTAAATAGGTGATAAGAATGAAATTTCACATTGTGAAAAACGGTGAAAGTATAAATACCATACTTAATATATATTCATTGCAAAAGGACGAATTAGTAGAATCTAATAGACACATTAGATCATGGGACAGACTGATACCAGGCTCAAAACTTAAAATACCAACGATTACATCAGTAATTGATCAGGATGTAATCGATATGGAACCTTTTATAGAAGATTATTATCCAAAAAACATTTACAACGAAAATAAAACATATAATAAACAACAAAACAACACAGAAATAGATAAATCTAAAGAAAAAAATATAGAAGCAAATAAAGATTTATATAATATGCAAGAACCAAGCAATAAAAAAAATATAGATAGCATAGATACTAGTCTAGAAGAAAATAAAGAAAATGAATTTAAAGATTTAGAATCTAATGAAAATTTGGAATATCAGAATAAATCAATACAAGAAACAAATACAAGTATAAATACAAGTACAAATACAATAAAAAATGAGGAAAAGGAATTAAGTATCCCTTATCCTCATAAAAAGCAAAACAATATTCGCAAATTAAATTATTATCCTTATTATTATTATAATCCATATTATGGACAATATTTTGTATATTATTATCCAGCATTAAGTAAATTTCCAGGAAATCAAATACCAAAAGTAAGAAAATCTAAAAATAAATATCAAAAATAAATTAAAAAATGATGCGGCCTATAATAGGTCGTTTACTTTTTATTATAGCATTTTGAGGACAAACCTCAGCACAACACCAGCATCTTATACATTTTGATTTCTTTAAGTGTGGATATTCTTTACTTTTTATAACCATCGTATGGACAGGACATATTTTCGTACATTCACCACACTTAATACACTTAGTATGATTTATGATAGGATGCTCAAGCAAAATATTTCTAAAGAAAGGTTTTTGAATTAGTTTAAGCCCTATATTACCTGAAGCAGAATTTGCGGGGGAAAAAGATACATCATTAAAATCATCTAGTTTGTTACCAACGATAGTAATATTATTTTTTTCACCTAAGTTTCTATCATGCCCAACATTTGCTAGTATTAATTTATTTAAATCAAGTTTAGCAATTTTGCAAGCAACAACATCAGCGCTAATGGCATCAGATGATCCAATTAAACAATATGCTTTTTTAGGGTTTCCTCCAGTTGATGGTCCTTCACCTTCTAGACCAATTATTCCATCAATAATGTTTAGAATACTTTTGTCTTTAAAAGAAGATAAAAAAGCACCATATAAATCATTTAAAGCTTCAGAAAAATCATAAGGATTATTGGCTTTTACATGCCAACCAGACTTATTAAGTCCATATACAAGGCCAAAATAGTTTTTTTGAGCTCCTGTCATATAGGTTAAAGTATGAGTCTTCATTTTGGCGATATTTATTAAAGTATCACAATTAATCATATCTTTAGTGACTTCAAAAGATGAATATTTATGAAAATCAAGGTTTTTAATAATACAAATTTCTTTCGGATTTAATACTTTTAAATCATATTTTTCAATTAAAGGATAAATTCCATTTTTCTTTAGAGTAAAGATAATATCTCTTATCGCAGGGTTATCCCCAATTGTGATATCATTTGTTTGAGTTTTAATAAGATTTATCATGGCCTCTACTACTACAGGATGAGTAGTAATTCCCATTTCAGGAGAAAAAGGCCCTACACAGTTAAGTTTTACAAAAACTTTAGAGTCCTTCTTTACAAATTTTTCAATACCTCCAAGCAAATCTATAAGTTCTTTTAGTTTTATTGAAACAAGTTCAAGATTATATTCTTCACATCTTAATAAACTAACACTGCTATTACCCATAATTAATCTCCTAAACAAATATACATAATTATAGCATACTTTATTTAGTTATGAAAATAATAATTTAGTAATATATTAATATTTGCAAAAGTAAAATAATAAGTGTATAATGTAATAGTAAAAGAAAATCAAAGAAAGGAAATATATTATAAAAGAAATATAGTATAAGGATATACACATATATGAACAAAGAAGTAATTATTGTCAATAAGGTATTTAAAAAATTTAAAATATCAAAGAAACAACAAAAAATAGATAGAACAAAGGATTTGTACAAAGAAGTTTTAAAAGGAGTAAGTTTCTCTGTAAACAAAGGTGAAATCTTCGGTTTATTAGGACCAAATGGAGCCGGTAAAACAACAACTTTAAGATGCCTTTCAACTTTATTATCCCAAGATTCCGGGGAAATATTAATAAATGGAGTAAACACAAATAACGATATTGTTGTTAAAAAAGGTATATCATTCTTAACAAATGATTTAAAGTTAGAAGAATGTTTTACGTCTAATTATTTATTTGATTATTTTTCAAAACTACATGGAGTGGATAGTGAAAAGGCTAAACAAAGAAAAGAATACTTATTTAAAACTTTTGGAATAGATAAGTTTGAAGAGGTAAAGATAGGATCTTTGTCTACGGGAATGAAGCAAAAAATATCTATCGTGTTAGCGCTAGTTCATGATCCTGATATAATTATCTTTGATGAACCAACGAATGGCTTAGATGTAGTCACTTCAAAAATAGTATTAGATTTTTTGAAAGAACAAAAAGAAAGAGGAAAAACAATAATAATTAGTACTCACATAATGAACTTAGCAGAAAAACTATGCGATAGATTTGCAATTTTAATTAACGGAAAAATAAAATGCTGTGGAGATAAAGAAGTTTTATGCAAAGATAAATCTTTAGAAGATTTATTTTTTGAATTGTATCAAGAAGAATATCAAGAATAATTAATTAGGGTATAGGTGTACATATGTTTAAACAGAAAATGAAAAATATAAGTTTAATAGTAAAGAAAGACTTAGATAAAATCTTTAAATTTCCAAGAATGCTTTTCACCACAATTTTACTTCCCGGTTTGATAATATTCATTGTTTATGGAATAATGGGCAGTGCAATTACAACCATGGAAGAAAATGTTGAAGCTCATAATAGTATTATATATATAATTAATGAAGATGAAGAATATTTAAAAATGTTTGAAAACATAAATAATTATGAAATAAAGAAAGATAATAGTAACACAAATGAAATTAAAAAATACATTGATGAAGGAACAGTAGATGCCTTAATTATACTTGATGAAGGCTTTACTAATAAAATAAATAATAATGAAAGACCAAAAGTAGAAATTTACTACTCACAAGTAAACACTAACTCAATGGAGGCTTATAATAAAATATTAACAACTTTGGAACTATATAAGAACAAAGTATTATATGACAAAGGGATTGAAACAACAATATTTAATATTACCTCTACGAAAGTAAATGATGAAAAATCAGAAGTCGGTTTCCTATTGGGAAGTTTAATGCCAATGATGCTGATCATAATAATTTTTGCATCTAGCATGGGAGTAGGAGCAGATGCAATTGCGGGGGAAAAAGAAAGAGGAACATTAGCTACTTTATTAATGACACCTGTTTCGCGTAGTGAAATACTAACAGGAAAACTAATTTCAACATTAATACTTGTTTTACTATCTGCCGCCTCATCGTTTATTGGAATATTACTAACATCAAATAGTAATGAATCATTATTTGGAAATATTGGAGAGTTATCATATACATTTGGAGATTATATTTTATTATTAGTAACACTAATAATTGTTGGGTTATTTGCTTCGTTACTATTACTTATAATATCAACACTTGCCAAAAACATCAAAGAAGCATCAGCATTAGCAACACCTATTTATATAATAGCGATGATATGTGCAATTTTATCTACATATCAAACAGCTGAAAAAAATACCTTTGAATATGTTATTCCTATTTATAACACGTCACTAATTATGAAAGATATTTTCACTATGAATTTAGACATTAATAATTTTTTGATAATGGTAATTTCATCAATAATATTGATTGTGATATCTATAATAGCTTTACAAAAATTATTTAAAAAGGAAAGTGTTGCTTTTACTAAATAAACATTATATAAAATGAAGGTAATAAATTATGAAAAAAATAAGTATAATATATAAGTATATAATAATATTAATATTTATTTTAATAATTAATATTCAAAATGTCAAAGCTGCAACATCAGATAGCAAAGTAGCAAGTTTCACTAATACTAATTCTATTACCCATATATCAACTAAATATACAACAAGCAAAACAGAAGAAGCAGTTACAACTTATCAAGGAAAAGATTATAACCAAAGAGTTCATGTTTTCTTTCAAGAGCAAACAAAGAATAGTAAAATTGTGAGTTGGGCTGTGAGAGCAAATGCGGGTAAATTTGCACTATGTCCTGTTACTGCAATAGCAAAAGATTATGAAGCCTATCACCCTGGTTGGAAAGTAGTTGGTGGAATAAATGCGGATCAATACACAACAGGATTCGGCGAAAATATTCCAGCTACTGGAAAAGATTATTATTCACCACAACCATATTATTCAATGATTTGTGATGGTGAAGGGTGGTTTATAATGACAGGAATTCCTGTTAGTGGAGCGCAATCTATTCTTGGTTTTAAACAAGATGGTTCAGATGATTTTCTTATAAATGGAAGTACCAATCCAGTATTGGGGGATTTAAAGATTGAAGGAATGTTTTTATATATATTAGATACCGACGGAAACAGATTACAAAAATTCCAAGTACATCATATTAATGAAACACCAAGGGAACTTGAAACCACAGTATGGACAAGTTGTTATAATTCAAAACAAGAGTTTCCTAATATTACAGTAAATGGAAATTTATTCGTCGTGGAGAGGGCAGAAAAGGCAATTTGCAATAATTCTATAGATTACACATATAAAGCAAATAATAATTTTGATGCCTTTTTTGGAAAAGGAACAATTTCATTAGTTACAGATATTGCCACATTTGGATATGGAGCTTTTGCAATTGATACAAAAGATGAAAATCTAAATAATGCCTTACAAAAGGGAACAAGAGTACTTATCCAATATGAAATAGAAGGAGAGTTTGATCAAATAGAATCTGCAATCGGATATCATACAATTCATCGAATGAACGGAGTTGACATACCGGCAGCGGGATCTTATAATACAAATAAATACACAAGATCAATAGTTGGTAGAACAGCCGACGGAAAAGCATTTCTTATGGCCGTTGATCAAACTAGTTACTCAGGAATGAACTGGGAAGAAATTAATGCATGTTTAAAACATTATGGTATTGTTGAAGCATATCAAATGGATGGTGGTGGTTCCACAACAGCAATAGTGAGAGATAATGAAAATTTTAAAGTGATTAATTCACCAAGAGATGGAAGTCCTAGAAGTGTATTTAGTGCATTATTATTAGTTGAAAAAGTAGAAGAACCTACAAGTATTCCACATTCAATAATTGATATTTATAAATATGCAATTATAGATAGAATAATAAATAAACAACTTATAAGGAAAAATAACAAAATTAATAATAGTGATATTTTATCTAGACTAAAAAGACCAAGATAAAACAAAAAAATAAGACCATCAAGGTCTTATTTTTATTTTACATCAACATATTCAAATGTTTGAAGAATAGTCCCACGGAAATAAACATTGTTATCTTCATCCATACGAGCAACTGTTTGTTCTCTAGTGATTGTGTTACCATCAATAACATATATAACTTCTTCTGGTTCATCGATAAAATCATCATAAATTAAAGTGTATGAATCTTTATCTTTTGTATATTTACCTTTTTCAACAGTTATATTTTTAGAGTTTTTAGATTGGAATTCATGAACAAATGTTCCGTTTTTCTTAAAAGTAATTTTATAATAAGAGTAATCATTAAGAATATCATCAACAACGTCAACATATTCTCCTTTTGTTCCATCATAAGCTTTCTCAACAAGAGAATAATTAGTGCATCTATAATATGGAAGATTTTTAGTAAACTCAAAATTAGCTATAAAACTAATTATCATAGCAATTACGATTATAGCAGCTAGTGATGCTAATCCTATTAAAGCAATCTTTGTAGAAGATATATTTTCTTTTTTCTTTTTCTTACTCATAAAAAATCCACCTCATAAATAATTATACACTAATTATACTATTTTTTTGAAATATAGTCAAACATAAAACTAATTTCTATCGATATTGTGGATAAGGATAGTACGAAGGATATTGTTGATTAGCAGATTGATAAGGATAATACATTGGATATGGTTGATTTTGATAGTACATTTGTTGGTATTTGTTATTAGCACCTAAATACCAAAATGGGGCACTGACCACAGCTCCGGCCAAAAAAGGGACTAGAAATCCACCAAATCTTTCATCATTTTCCTTATATTTATTATATGGATATTGATTACATAAACTATAATTCATACTGTTTGGAAAAAATATAGAGGGATTAGGATTATAGTTATTTTTAAAATTGTTTGTTTGCATTATTTCACCTCATTATAGTATATGTAAATAAAGAAAAAAATGTTAAAATGAAAATGTAAACGTTTTATAATGGTTATTTGTATTGATTTTTATAAAAAATAGGTGTAAAATAGTGTTACAAAATATGAAAGGAAAAAGATGTAGTATGAAAAATATGAATGTTTACAGATACTTCTATTACTATTACTACCCAAGATCAGTCATGAAATAATGAGTCTTGGCTTTTTCTCGTGCAATAAGCTTATAGAAGATTGTTATTACATGACTAGTAATTATATATATTTATATAATTTAAATTGGATGTAATAGCAATAATTAATACATTTTGCTGTTACATTGTAATAGCATTTTTTAATTTGCATATGTTTTGAATATTTATAAAAGGAGAAGAATTATGAAAAAATTATTAGTATGTTTATTGGTGTTATTTTCTATGTTTATGTTAGTTGGTTGTAATGAAAAAGAAACCCCTTTTGAAATTCTTCAAAAAGGAGAATTTGTAAATGTAGGAATTATAAAATATGTTACAACTCCAGCTTTAGATAATGCTGAAACAGGTATTATTAAAGCATTAGAAGCTGGTGGATTTAAAGATGGTGAAAACATTAAGATAATTAAGTATAATCCAGAAGCAAAAGCTTCAACACTTAGTCAAATAGTTGAAACAGCTGTAAAAGATTGCGATGTAATCTTTGCCATTGCTACTCCAGTTGTAACTCAATTGAAAGAAGAAATGGAAAAGAGTGGAATTAATGTTCCTGTATTCTTCACGGCTGTTACTGCTCCAGTAGAAGATAAACTTGTTAATTCAAAAGAAAATCCTGGTGAATTTATTACTGGTACATCTGATATGAACCCAGTTGCTGATCAATTAGCATTAATTGAAAACTTTAATAAAGATGGACAAAAATATGAAGCAAAGAAAATTGGTTACTTATATACTGCTACAGAATCAAATTCAATTATCCAATTAAATTTATTAAAAGAAAAAGCTAGTCAAATGGGTTTTGAAGTTGTAGCTAAATCTATAACAAATGCTAATGATTTAAAAGATGCTACAGAAGCTTTAGTTGCAGAAAAAGTAGATGCAATTTATTTACCAACAGATAATGTTGTTAATGCCGCCGCAAAAACTGTTACAACAATTACAAATGAAGCAAAAATCCCAACAATTTGCGCAGAAGAAGGTTATTTATCAAATGGTGGTTTAATTACATTAAGCATTAATTATGAAAATCTTGGAGTATTAACTGGAGAAATGGCAGTAAAATATTTCAAAGGAGAAGTTAGCACATTAAATGAATTACCAGTTGGACAAATTACAGAGTTTGAATTACATGTTAACGAAGCCGTTGCTGCTGAATTAGGAATTACTTTTACAGGTTTAGACAAATATAACAAGTAAAAATATTAAAAAATTAGGAGAATTAAGTTATTATGAAAATTGTAGATATGCTAACGTCAGGGTTAGAACAAGGTATTATTTGGGCGATATTGGTTATTGGCGTATATATTTCATTTAGAATATTAGATATTGCAGATTTAAGCATTGAAGGGACATTTCCTTTAGGAGGATGCACAGCTGCTATATTAATTTTCTTAGGCGTGAATCCATATATCGCAAGTGTATTAGCAATGGTTGCAGGTATGCTCGGAGGTTTAATTACAGGTTTATTGCACACTAAATTAAAAATTCCCGCAATTTTATCAGGGATTATTACAATGACTGGTCTATTATCAATAAATCTAGTTATACTTGGATTTGCAAGTGAAACCTCTCCAGTAATGTCAATTCTAGCAATGGATAGAGATGTATTTACAATGTTTAGAGATTTACTAATGAATTTATTCAGCTTACAAAAGAGCTTAGCAAATGATATATCTACAGTTGTTGTGGGGATAATATTCTTATCATTATCTGCAGGCTTAGTGTATTGGTTATTCGGTACAGAAATTGGAATGAGTGTTAGAGCAACAGGTTGTAATCAACGTATGGCAAGAGCTCAAGGTATAAACACTGATTTAATGATTGTATTAGGTTTAATGTTAAGTAATGGATTAATCGCTCTAAGTGGTGCACTATTTGCTCAAAACACGGGTACCGCAATGGTAGAATCAGGTCGTGGAGCAATTGTAATAGGACTTGCTGCAATCATAATCGGAGAAATCATTTTTGGAAGAAAATCATTTAAGCGTTCCTTAATTTCAATCATCATTGGTGCAATAATATTCTTTATCATTAAAGCCGGTGCAATTAGATTAAATGTAGAATACTATTTAGATTTATTAACAGCCATTTTAATTGCTGTTATCTTAGCAATGCCTTTAATTAAACAAAAACTTCATGTAAAAAAAGAGGTGGAAAAATGTTAGAGATTAAAAACCTTACAAAGATATTTAATAAAGATGATCCAGAAAACCAAAAGATTGCTTTAGACAATATTAATTTACATATTGAAGATGGAGAGTTTGTTACAATTATTGGTGGTAATGGAAGTGGTAAAAGTACACTTATGAATATGATTTCAGGAGTATATGAACCAGAGATGGGACATATAATGATTGATAAAATTGACGTTACTAAAATGAGTGAGTCAAAAAGAGCTGTATATTTAGGTAGAGTGTTCCAAGATCCATTAATGGGAACATGTGCTAATATGTCAATAATAGAAAACTTAGAAATTGCTTCAAGAAGAGGACAAAAAAATACTCTTAAATGGGGATTTAAAAAAGAAAACGCTGAAAAATTTGTTGAAATCTTATCAAAATTAAATTTAGGATTAGAAACAAGACTAGAATCAAAAGTAGGATTATTATCTGGAGGACAAAGACAAGCTGTTACTCTTTTAATGGCAACGTTTAAAAAACCTAAAATACTTTTACTAGACGAACATACTGCCGCATTAGATCCTAAAACTGCTAAAAAAGTATTAGATTTAACTGATGAAGTTGTAAAAGAAAATAAGCTGACAACTTTAATGATAACTCATAATATGAGAGATGCCATCAAATATGGCAATAGATTAATTATGATGAATGAAGGTCATATTATTTTAGACATTAAAGGAGAAGAAAAAGAAAATCTAACAATTGAAGATTTACTTTCTAGATTTGAAAAAACAGAAGTAGAATTTACAGATAAAATGTTATTTTCAAAATAAATTAAATGACACCTAAACGGTGTCATTTTTTAAATGTGCGAATAATTTATCGATTATACCTTTTAAAATAATATTATATAAAACAGTTTACTTAAACTAAAGTATTTCAATATTTTTTAAAATATACTCTTCTAAACTCATATTATTATAGTAAATTACTTCAGCAAATTCTTCCCCAACATATCTAAAATGCCAAGGCTCACCATTATAGTATGTTTTATCAGAATAGATATCCTTATATCTTTCTATAAAACCATACTTGTAGCAGTTTTGACTTAACCATTTATATTCATCACTATCTTTAAATAAAGTAGTTAATCCAATAGTTCTTGTAGATATATCTACTGCTAATCCAGTTTGATGCTCAGAATGTCCTGGCCTTGCTGAATAGTAATCGTTCTCTTGATGTTTTGAATAGTAAAGATATGATTGTTTGTCAAATGACCTATAGCCAGAAAATAAAGTAAGATTAAAGCCATTTTCACTAGCAGCATCAAACATCAATTTTAAATGAGAAAAAGCTTCACCATCTAGGAGCATAGATTCATACTCTCTAGCAATATAATCAATAGATTTATTGTTAGAAAGATTAACAAGATTGTTAGGAACATAATCTTTATTCAATGAAAAGTGTTTATTAACCAAAACATATTTTGTATTCAAAAATAGGGCAGGTTCAATATTTTTATAACACAAATAATAATCCGGATTATGAACAGTATTTATAGCTTCTAAGTAAGAATTAGATATCAATCTAATTGCTTCATAGTCATAAAATTTATAAATGGAAAAGTTTTTATACTTCAAATATTGATAATA
>JAZNJG010000020.1:0-12236 GCA_045577945.1 Bacilli bacterium
ACTTCCTCCAACAGAAATCAAAGCTCAAAAAGTTGAAATTTTAAATAAGATTGAAGAAGCTTTATTTGGTGATGAATTAGAACTTGAAATTAAAGTTACTCCAGAAAATACAACAGATCAAATTGAAATCACTGCTAGTGACGACGCAGTAGAATTTGATGGCAATTTAGTAATTTTAAATACAACTGGAGAAGTTACAATCACAGTTAAATGTGGTGATGTTGTTGATTCATTTGAAATCATGTTATATGATATGGTAACAGATGTTACTGTTAAATTTGATGCGATTTATGCAAATATCGGAGATGTTTTAACTCCAACAATTTCTGTATTCCCTGAAACTGCAAAACAAGGTTATGAAGTTTCATTTGATGTTGAAGGTTTATTAGAAAAATTAGATGGTTCTTTCAAAGCTATAGCAAGTGGTACTGTTAAAGTTATTGCTACTGCAACTGATGGAAGTGAAACAAGTGGAGAATTTGAATTACAAATTTATGAAGTTGTTGAAAGCATTAAACTTACTGGTGATACAGTGATGTTTGCTGAAAAAGAACAACAATTAAAACATGAATTTACTGCTAAATTCCCTTATAATAAAGCTGTTACTTGGAATTCAAGTGATACTTCTGTTGCAACAGTTGATGAAAATGGTCTAGTTAAAGCTTTAAAACCTGGAACTGTTACAATTACATGTGCAACTGCAGGTTATGGCGATGCGGCTGATACAATCGAAATTACTATCAAAGAAGCTCCAAAGGCTAGCGATAATGTTTATGTAGCATCTAACGTTGCTAACATGGAAGTTGGTGCAACAGTTGTTGTAGAAGGAATCACATTTGTTGTGGGTACAACTGCTTTCTCTAGTATGAAAGATGCAATTGAAGTATGCACAGGTACTTTATATGTTGGTGCTGGTGAATATGAAGATGCGATTACAATTTCTAAATCTAATCTACAAATTTTAGGCCCTAACTATGCTATAGCTGGTAACTCTGAAGATAGAGTTGCAGAAGCTAAGATCTTAGGAGTTATAACAATGGCAGAAGGTGTTACAAATGTATCTATTAAAGGTTTCACATTTGTAGGGGCTGCACGTGTTCTTTTAGGAAACAATAATGATGGTATTGAATTAAGTTATAGTATTTTAGATGGAACTTCAGGTGATGGTGTTATTGATGCTATTGATAGTAATGCTACAACTGTTTCAAATATTAAATTTAATTATAACTATTCTAATAATTATACAGGAAATCGTATTATTAGATTTGCTGGCGTAACTAACTTAGAAGCATTGTATAATGATATTACATGTACACAAAGTTATGATTTTGTAAATGCTTCAACATACATTGCTGGTGAAGTAAATATTAGCTATAACACATATGTAAACTCTTTACAAAGTTTCATATATTCTAAAGGCGTTAAAGCTATTAATGCTGTTATTGAACACAACTATATGGAAAATATTGCTAATACTGGAATTGATTTTAGAGATATGAAAGATGCTAATGCTAGTGCTAAATTTGTTATTAGATTTAACACATTTAATAATGCTGGTTGTGGATGGTGCCCAATCCGTATTAGAACTGCTGGTTACTCTTCAACAAACTCAATCAGTATTGAAATTAGCTATAATAAATTCATTGAATCTTACTATGCTGATGGTGAAATTGCTAACTTTATTGAAAACCCTTCATTAAGTTCTCAAGCTGATCCATTCAAGAAGATTTATGTTGTTGGTAGAAACTACTATGTAGTTAAAGGTGAAGCATTCACTGATTTAACTGACGTTAACTTCACAGATGCTGCAATTTCATATGAAGAAGCATTTGCTACTGTTGAAGAAATTGACAATGCTACAGTTTATGGTGAATTAAATAGTTCTGATGAAACAGTTTTAATTGTTGGAACTAACTCATATGTTACAAAAACTACTTATGAAACTTTAGCTGCTGCCTTAGCTGTTGCTAAAGAAGGATATACAATTTACTTATTACCTGGTGCACATACTGGTGATGCTAAAATCACTATTGACGATTTAACAATCACTACATTAAATGGTAATAAGAATCCAAATAAAGAAGTTTCTAGATTTGAAGAAGCAACATATAATGGTAAATTAACATTAGGTAAAGGATTAGCTAACTTTACAATTTCTGGTATTAAATTTGTTGAAGGAGCAAAAATTGTTAATAGCTTAGGTGATAAAGGTACTGCAAGTGCTACAACTAAGAACTTAAAAGGATTCTTCTTCAAGAATAATATTGTTAATGTGGCTTTAACTTCAGGAAATGGTTTCATTGAATTTGCTGAAGCTGCTTCTTGTTATAGTCATGATATTCAAATTATAAACAATCATTTTGCACCTGCAGAAACAAATGCTACAAAAGCTGTTGTTTATGTAGATAATAATTATAATTTAGTATTAGAAAATAATGTCTTTGAAAATATTAAAGGTGATGCATTCTATGTTGTAGATACAACAAAAGGTTTATCTGGAGAATTCTCAAGACTTAATAGTAATACATTTATTAATATCACAGGTACTGCAATGCACATCAATTGGTTATCTGCTTTACCTTTAAACTCAAAAACTTGTGAAGTAGAAATTCAAAACAATACATTTGAACACATTGGAAATAATGCTATTTATTTAGGTAAGATGAATAATAGTGATATTTATGCAGCTCTTAAAGTAATGTTTAATAAATTTACTGATGTAAAAGTTGGTTTATATTGCGAAAGAGTTCATACTAACGCTGTAGTTAATGCTAAGTATAATGTATTTAACGATGTTCCAAGTGATAAATATTATGTAAATAATAGTAAAAATTCAGAAACAAGTTCTCCTGCAGAGATTGATGCAACATTGAACTTATTCTACGCTGATGGGGCTATTATTGACCCAAGCGCAGAAAAATTCTCAGAATTAGTTAAGTATGAGCCAAAGGCAGGCAGTTTGGAAGAACTTCCTTCATTTGATGGTACTGCATCAGCAATTACTATTGAAGATGTTAATTTATTTGTTGGAGATACAAAACAATTAGAAGTTGTATATACTCCAAGTAATATCACTAATATTGGTGTTTCATGGGTTTCTAGTGATGAATCAATCGCTAAAATTGATGAATCTGGTAAGGTTACAGCTCTAAAAGAAGGAAAGGTAACTATTACAGCAATCTATAAGAAAAACACTAAAATCATTGCTACAAAAGAAATAGAAGTTAAATTATATAAATCTGTTGAACTTCGTTTTGAAGGAAATTCATTATTAACTGTTGGTGATTTTGTTCAAATTAATCATAAATTAATTAACTTAACAGGCACTGTTAAATTTGAAAGTTCTAACAAAGACGTGGCTACAGTTGATGCTAATGGTTTATTAACTGCTTTAACAGCTGGCGATGTTGTTATTACAGCTTCTGTGGAAGGTACTGATTATAGTACTAAATTATATTTCACTGTTGAAGATGTTGCAAAAGAATATAGTGAATTAATGCAATTATTAATTGACAGTAACAACTCTGTAGTATTCTACGATACAGTGAACTATATCGGATATGAAACTGGCTACACAAGTGTTCCTCATAATGTTTATGGTTCAGTTAACGCATTCTGGAATGGTGTTTTACCTGAAACTGTTCAAAGACCATTAGATACTAATGCTCCTAACTATGATGGAAGAACTATGAAATCTGTTGAATTTATCGTTGTTCATGACACAGGTGCTGCTTCTCCAACATCAACTGCTTTAGCAAATTCTAAATGGTGTACAAACTCTACAAACTCAAATAGTTCATGGCATTATACAATCGGTAACGATGGAGTTTATCAACAACTACCTGATAATATAATTGCATGGCATGCAGGTGATGGTGCAAGCTGGGGTAATGGTACAACTGAATGGTTTGATACTGGAATCGCATATGAAGGAGATCGTCCAACTGTTACAATAGGTGATGATGGATACTTCTATATTAATGGTAAAAAATCATTAGTTGAATCTCCAAGAAAGAGTGACGGCACTGTTGAAAAGAGAACTAATACATTAGGTATCTTATGTGTAAAAGGTGAAAACGGAAATTATAAAATACCTACAACACATATTGGATCTGGTTATAGTAATGTAGTATGTGTTCGTGGTGGAAATTACAATGGTATCGGAATTGAAACTGCTGTTAATACAGGAAGTGATGTATATTATACATGGCAATACACTGCTAAATTTGTGGCAGAATTATTAATTAAACACAATTTACTTCCTGATAGAATTTCATTCCACAACAACTTCTCTAATAAGACTTGTCCTAACACTATGATTACAAATAATTTAGTGGATATGTTCTTGAGAATGGCTTATACAGAATATGAAATTGCTAAGAATTATAGTGACTATCAAATTACATTTGAAAGCAATAATCCTGAAATTATTGATAATGAAGGAAGAATTGTTAATGCTCCAGAGTTCTCTACAAATGTAAGTTATAAGATTACAATTACTAAAGATGGCGTTTCAGAATCTGTTACATTACAATCTGTAGTTCCAGGAACTAAAACATTAGGTTAATAAAGATTTAACTTAAATATAAAATCCCCTAGTCATCTAGGGGATTTCTTTATAAATTTATTTTTATTTGTTAAGTAAAAATACTTGACAAATGATATAAAATAGTGTATAATAGATACAGAAAAATTATAAAGGAGGATATTTTAATTATGGTTAAATTAAGATTACAAAGATCTGGTGCAAAAAAACGTCCTTACTATAGAATCGTTGCAGCTGAAAGTTGCTTCGCTCCTGATGGTCGTTTTATCGAAGTTATAGGATACTATCATCCAATTGAAAAGAATGATGTTCTTAAAATCGATGAAGAAAAAGCTCTTAAATGGTTACAACAAGGTGCACAACCTTCTGATACTGTTAAATCTTTATTCACTGAATTAGGCATTAATCAAAAGTTCTTAGCATTAAAAAAAGCAGCAAAAGCTGATAAATAATAGGTAGCACTATGAATATTAATTACGAAAAATTCCTTGGTGATTTAGTAAAACCATTAGTGTGTTTCCCTGAGGAAGTTGTAGTAAAAATATTTGATGAAAGTGACGAAAATATAGTTGTTCAAATTATGGTCAATGAAGAAGATAAAGGAAGAATCATTGGAAAGAATGGCCGTATTATTAGTGCTATTAAAACAATTGCTTATGCTACCGCTTCTAAAAACGGAAAAAAGATAGACGTTACAGTTGATGCTTTTTAAAATTTATAATAGTATTATTACTATTTAATATGAAAAAATTAAAGGACATTTAAAATGTCCTTTTTTATATTAAAAATAATGATATAAAATAAATAAAAATTATGATATAATATTTATATGAGGTGAAATATGGAAAAAAAGAATACAATATATTCAGACGTTAATAACATAATACGATTAGATATAAATCACAAATATTTAGATAAAATGGTAAATAAGTTTAAAGCGATTGGAGATGAAACTAGACTAAAGATTATAACTTTAGTAATGAACGAACCTTTAAAGGTAAGTTCAATATCAGAAAAAGTGGGGTTGAGTCAGTCAGCTGTATCTCATCAATTGCACATTCTTAAGGTAAATAATATTGTAAAGAAGGAACGAAAAGGAAAGGAGACATATTATAGTTTAGATGATGATCACGTGAAGGAAGTTATTGAAACTATGTATGAACACGCATTACACCATGAATAAAAACAATAAAAATCAAAAAAGAATAGAATTACAACTTACAAATGTATCAGCAGGAGAACTTAAAAGAGTTTCTTCAACATTAGAAAAAAATTTAAATATTGATGAATATGTTTTTAAGGCAGTTACTAAATCTGTGATAGTTAATAAACCTGATATATTAGAATCGGTTAAAAGATTGATTAAAAGCGTTGACGAAAAAATATTGATTGTTGAAAAAGAAGTCAAAAATATGAACAGATATATATTTTATCTAGAAAACTTAGATTGTGCTAATTGTGCAATGAAGGTTGAAAGACTATGTGCAAAAGCAATTGAGTGTGAAAAAGTGATTGTTGATTTTGCAACATTAAAGATAGTAATTGAAACTAGTAAAAAATATTCTGAATTAGAACTACAGTTAAAGATTCAAGAGTGCGCTGAAATGGTTGATCCGAGAATCGACACGAAAAAAACTTTAAAAGAAACTAAACAAGAAACTTTTAGAATCAACAAAAAAGATAAAATAAATTTTATAATTGGCTTTTCAATTTTTTTAATTATCTTTATTGCTAAAACTATTATTATTAATGGTTTTAACATTGAAGATACATGGGTAACAATACTTATATATTGTGGATATGTTCCCGCATACTTACTTTTAGCAAAAGATGTTTTATACGGAGCGTATATAAACTTAAAAAATGCAAGATTTTTTGATGAAAAATTTTTAATGACACTTGCCACTATTATGGCTCTTTGTGTTGGATATTATGATGAAGCTTTAATCCTAATTGTTTTCTTTAGAATAGGAGACTTATGCCAACAAGTTGCAGTTAATTATTCTAGAAAGTCTATTGCAGGGTTGGCAAGTATTCAAACCGATACAGCAATAGTTGAGATAAACGGACAAAGAGTTGAAATGGAAGCCGAAGGAGTAGTTGTTGGGGATATTTTATTTATTTCTTCTGGTCAAAAGATAGCCCTAGATGGTATTGTAGTAGAAGGAAGTGCTTTACTTGATGCCCAAGCCATAACAGGAGAATCTAAGTCTGTTGAGGTTGGCGTTAATGATGAAGTATTATCCGGTAGTATCGTTATTGATGGGGCTATTAAACTTAAAGTTACTAAATCTTATGAAAATTCTATGGCTGCAAAGATTTTAGAGGTAGTAAATAATGCCAGTTCACTTAAAAGTAAGTCGGAAACAATAATTGCGAAGTTTGCAAAGTTTTACACTCCAATCGTTGTGTTATTAGCTTTTATAATAGCAGTATTTTTGCCTTTAGTTAATCATGAAGCTTATACTTTAGATTGGCAAGGTTACCGAGAATCTTTAAGAGTAGCAATGATATTCTTGGTTGTATCTTGCCCATGTGCATTAGTTATATCAATACCATTAGGTTTTTTTGGTGGTATTGGATGTGCAAGCAAAAAGGGCATATTGATAAAAGGGAGCAATTATTTAGAAGCAATAAATGATGCGAAAATAATTATTTTCGATAAAACTGGGACACTAACAAAGGGAACATTCTCAGTTACTGAAGTAAAAAGCGTATCGGATTTTAGTGATGATGAAATCCTTACTTATGCCGCAATGGCGGAAACGACTTCAAATCATGTCATCGCTCAAAGCATTTTGAAGGCTTATGGTAAACCAATAGATAGCTCATTAGTGACACCGATTAATCTTGTTGATAAAAGAGGTATACTTGCAAAAGTAAATGAAAAATTAGTTGCCTTAGGGCGTAGAAAATTTATAGAAAATTTAAAGATAAAGATACCTACTGATATATTCCCAAAAGAAGTTGCCCTAGAAAATGTAATGCTTGTGGCGATTAATGATAAAATAGCAGGTTATATAATTATTGAAGATGAAATAAGAGAAGAAAGCTATGAAGTGATTAGTCAATTAAATAAAAAAGGAATTAAAACAATAATGATAACTGGAGATGGAGAGAAAATAGCAAGAGAAGTTTCTCGAAAATTATCAATTAATGAATTTTATTCAGATGTAAATCCTTTGCAAAAAGTAGATATATTACTTGATATTAAGAAAAAACATCCTAATAACAAAATAATGTTTGTTGGGGATGGTCTGAATGATGCTCCTGTAATTAGTGTTGCGGATATTGGTGTAGCGATTGGTGGTTTTGGTGGAGAGGCTACAATGCAGATTGCTGATGTTGTTTTAATGAATGAAGATATTAAGAAGGTTATAACTAGCATAGATATTGCTAAGAAAACTAAGAAGATATTGATTCAAAACATAATATTTGCCTTAGTAATAAAGATTATATTTTTAGTTGTTGCACCAATGAATATTATAAATAATATTCTAATTTATGGTGCTATCTTTGCTGATGTAGGAGTATCTTTATTAGCAGTTCTTAATTCTTTAAGAACTATGAGACTTTAAAAATAAATTATAATTAGAATAATCATAGAGGAGATTAGTATGCGATTATTAGAATGTGCGAAAGTTTTAACTACGCATGGAATTAAAGGTGAAGTGAAAATTGAAATTATAACTGATGACATTAGTAGATTTGATAAAGGAATGATTTTGTTTATAGGTGACAATCATGAACAAATAACTATTGATGGATTTAGACCTTTTAAGGATATGGGATTGTTATCATTCAACGGAATAAAGAATATAAATGATGTTTTAAAATATGTAGGTATGACAATTTATGTAGATACTGATATGTATGAATCTGATGATATCTATTATGATGATCTTATTGGATGTTCAGTATATGATGGTGATAAGTACATTGGAAAAGTAACAGATATTATGGAAGTTCCTCAAGGCGAGATATTATGCATTGATAATGAAGAAAAAGGAAAAGAATCTTTAGTTCCATATGTAGATGAATTCATCATTGATGTTGATATAGACGAAAAGAAGATTATAATTAAATCAATAGAGGGATTATTGTAATATGAATATCAATATATTAACATTATTTCCTGAAGAATTTGAGGGAATAATTAATTCTTCAATTATAAAAAGAGCAATTGAGGCAGGAGCTGTAAAGATAAATATAATTGACTATAGAGAATTTTCAAACAAAAAGAATAAAAGAGTTGATGATTATTCATATGGGGGAGGAGCTGGAATGATAATAGAGTTGCAACCAATCGTTGCAGCTTTAAGAAGTATTGAGAATTATGAAAACATTCATAAAGTTATTACATTACCTTCGGGAAAAGTCTTTAATCAAAGAAAAGCATTTGAATTATCAAAACTAGAAGATTTAATAATAGTTTGTGGACATTACGAAGGTATCGATTCAAGGATAACAGATTACGTTGACGAAAAAATAAGTATTGGAGATTATATCTTAACAGGTGGGGAAATCCCCGCAATGGTAATTATTGATAGTATAATAAGATTACTTCCTAATGTATTAGGGAATGATGAGTCTGCTATGGATGAAAGTTTTCAAAGAGATTTGCTTGAATATCCTCAATATACTAGACCAGTTTCTTTTGAGGGAAAAGAAGTACCAAAAGTTTTAGTTTCAGGAAACCATGCTAATATTGCTAAATGGAGAAAATATATGTCTCTTAAAGAGACATACGAAAACAGACCTGATTTACTTGCAAAGGCCTTCTTAACCGAGGAAGAAAAATATTTATTAGAACAAATAAAAAAAGGTGTTGAAATATTTTAAACTTTATGATATAATATATAAGGCTTAAATGCTAATAGAAGATATTCCGCTGCCAATAGATTTAAGTTAGTGTTATTTATAAAATTATAAATACATTGAGCAAGAATATCAATTTTAAGGAGTACATATTATGAGTAAAGGTGATCAATTATTAAAAGAAATCACAGCTAGTTACCTAAAAGAACGTCCAGAATTTCGCCCTGGTGATACTGTAAAAGTACACGTTAAGATTAAAGAAGGCGATCGTGAACGTATCCAATTATTCGAAGGTCTAGTAATTAAAAAACGTGGTGGTGGCATTAGTGAAACATTTACAGTTCGTAAGATTTCTTATGGTGTAGGTGTTGAAAGAACATTCCCTGTTCATGCACCAAATGTTGACAAAATTGAAGTTATTCGTTGCGGTAAAGTACGTCGTGCTAAACTTAACTACATTCGTACATTATCTGCTAAAGGCGCTCGTATTAAAGAACGCATTAAAAAATAATTCAAAGATTAGAAGCCTAACGGCTTCTTTTTTTCTAAACTTATTGTATTTACATGTCATTTAATGTATAATATTCATAGTTATGTAAAAAAACTATTATTCTAATATGAAATTAAATGTGAGGTATAGAAGTGAGTTTTACTGAATTTTATAACTTGATGATAGGCGAGCCATTATTATTAGTAGCAGTAATTTTAACACTTGCGGTTATTTTAGTTAATGGTTGGACGGATGCGCCTAATGCAATAGCAACTTGTGTATCAACAAGATGTATGTCTGTGCGTAGTGCTATAATTATGGCTGCTATTTTCAATTTCCTTGGAGTTTTCATAATGACTCAGATAAACGCATCAGTAGCCGAAACAATAACAAAAATGGTTAAATTTGGGGATGATGATAGAATCGCTGTCATTGCAATCTCAGCCGCTATGT
The DNA here is from genome assembly GCA_045577945.1 of Bacilli bacterium. Classification (GTDB taxonomy): domain Bacteria; phylum Bacillota_I; class Bacilli_A; order ML615J-28; family CAG-698; genus CAG-698. Next base: position 10,308 of record JAZNJG010000020.1, read on the forward strand.
TTGCTATTGTTATATGGGCAACCCTTGCTTGGGTGTTTGGTATCCCAACAAGCGAAAGCCATGCCTTAATTGCAGGGTTAACTGGAAGTGCTGTTGCATCATATGGAAATTTTGATGCTGTTGTAGGGTCTGAATGGGTTAATGTATTAATAGGAATAGTAATTTCAATAGTATTGGGATTTGCCTTAGGTTATGGTGTATGTAAATTAGTAATACTAATATTCAGAAAAATAGAAAGAAGAAAAACAGAAGGATTCTTTAGAGGAGCACAAATAACTGGTGCTGCCTCAATGGCGTTTATGCACGGTGCTCAAGACGGACAAAAATTTATGGCAGTTATTTTGCTATGTACATATTTAGGTTCTGGTTCTGGAACTCCAGATGTCATTGCTCCACCAACTTGGTTAATGCTTTTGTGTTCAGGCGTCATGGCGTTAGGAACTGCAATAGGAGGAAAGAAAATAATCAAATCAGTTGGGATGGACATGGTAAAACTTGAAAAATACCAAGGTTTCTCAGCTGATATTGCAGCGGCATCTTCGTTATTAGTTTGCTCAGTGTTTAGCCTTCCTGTTTCAACAACGCATGTTAAAACAACATCAATTATGGGTGTTGGAGCAGTAAAAAGATTATCAGCCATAAATTTAGGAGTCGTCAAAGAAATGGCTCTTACATGGATATTGACATTCCCTGGTTGTGGGATCATAGGATTTCTAATGACAAAACTATTTATATTAATATTTAATTAAAGGAGAAAAATAGATGGCAAATAAACAAGATAAATTTTATTTTATAAATTTTATAGAATCAGCAGATTATGCATGCAAAGCATCAGAATATTTAGTTGAATGTTTTAAAAATTATAGTCTAGATAAACTAAAAGAAATGAATATTAATATGCATAAAATTGAACATGCTGCCGATGGTAAAAAACATGAACTAACAGCTACACTAGCAAAAGCCTTTGTTACTCCTATTGATCGTGAAGATTTAGCTTTAATAAGTAGTAATATAGATGAAGTGACAGATCATATTGAAGAAGTTCTACAAAGATTTTATATTCATAAAATAAATACAATTCCTCAAGAAGCAATAGTATTTGCTGAAAAAATTGCGGAATCATGCAGACTAATGAAGAAAATGATGGAAGAGTTTGAAAACTATAAAAAATCAAAAACTATTCATGAAATGATCATTGGTTTAAATAATATTGAAGAGGAATGTGATAAAGTATACTTAGAAGCAATGGCAAATGTTAGAAATATTTGTACAGATGTTTTAGATGTTGTGGCATGGCATGAAATATATGATTACCTAGAAAGTTGCTCAGATGCATGTGAACACGTTGGTGATTGTATTGAAACAGTAATTATGAAAAATTCATAATGTATTAAAATATTATCAATATACAATTATAAGAAACATAATATCACCTTTATTTAATATAGAGGTGGTTTTTTATAAAAAAATTAGAGAGGAAAAAGACTATAAAAATGAATAAATTAATTATCAGAAAAAAACTAGAAAATATGATTGGGCAAGAAGTAAAAGTCTTTATAGATAGGCCTATAGGATCTACACATCCAAATTACAATAATATAATTTATCCTATAAATTATGGATATATTAAGGAGATTACTGCAGAAGATGGAGAATATCAAGATGTATATGTTTTAGGAGAAAACCAAAAAATAGATTATTGTAAAGGTATAGTCTATGCAGTTGTTGAAAGAGAAAATGATACCGAAGATAAACTAATAGTTATAACTGATAATAAGGTTTCAAAACAGTATATCTAAATCTATAAAACTCTATAAAAGTTAATATTGATTAATAATAAAACGTATTGTATAATTATCTATATAATACGTTTTTTTAGGAGGCTTTATGAAATATTACTCATCTAAATCAGTAACTAAGATATTAGGT
>JAZNJG010000021.1:0-13762 GCA_045577945.1 Bacilli bacterium
AATTAGATCCTCAGTTTTATTAGTTACTTTATTAGATACTTTATTAGATACAATATGAAATTTATTTGCATCAATCTTATTAAATGGTATAGTCACTGTTATTCTATTTTTTTCTATTTTAATTGATTCTTTGCCATAAACTGATATTATTTTTGGAACACCCCTACCTGAACGTTCAGATATTCTGAGTTGTAAGAATAATGTTGCAAGAATTTCATTAACTGGCAAGCTTGAGCCACTATAAAATCCTTCTATATCTTGATCTATTGCTAATCCACCGTGAGATAAAATTTCAATTCTATCTGTATAAACTGTAACAGCTGGTGCATTAAGTGTTAACCATTTATTATGAATAAAAGCATTCAATACTGCTTCACGATAGACATCAAAATCAAATAACGGAATATCATTTCTTGTTGTAATTCTATTTCGCTCATCTGCTTGAATAATATTAATTGTATCACCATATTCTAATATTTTATCTATTGTATAAAATATACAAGTGTTACCAAATTCCTTTACTGAATAAAGAGGTGAAGCTTTATCTATACCACTAAAAACTGATACACGCATAGGAATATTATTTTGATCTGATAGTACGTACGCCATAATATTATATAAGCCACTTTTTGTTCTAAGTTTTAAAGACTTTTCAAATGAATCATCTCTTAGAATTATTCCCTTAGAGGCATAATAAACAAATAGTTTTTGAAATGTTAATTCTTGAGCATAATCGGGAGCTGGCATATTTACTATCGTTGGATAACCATTCACTAATATATTATTTAATCTTATTTCGTATTCGGGAAATTTATTTAATTTTTCTTTACTTGAACCAATTCTAATATAATCAACATTATTAAATTTTGTTTTTACTGATTTAGCTGCAGGTATAATTAACATCACAATTCTTTTTTTATTATACTCAAACTCTTTAACTTCAATAGCAATACTTGGCTTTAATTTTCTTGCTAAATAGTGTTTATAAGGTTCTCCATCTATGTCTTTATCTAGATTAATTGTAGTTCCAACTATTTCTTTTGTATTATCCTTAATACCCCAAACAATGTATCCAAACTCTTTCCCGCATAATGCTGCTCCATTAGAAAGAGCTGATATATATTCGCCTATTTCATCTTTTGAAAACCAATTTTCTTTAAAATCTAACCATTCATGTTCATCTTTAAATGTCATAAGATTTTCAAATGTATCAATTGTTTTATTCATTTCAAGCCCTCCATTAGTATACTTATAGTATACCACACTTTTTAAAAAGTATACAATAAAGTATACAATAAATTATATTTATTTTCAAGAATATCATACTATAACTTTATAAAATAACATTAGTTGAATAAAACTATAAGTATCTCTAGAAAATAAAAAATTGCATCCATTTGGATACAAAATCTTTTAATAGGTAAACCTAAAAGGTTTTAACCTCTATATTTCAACTACAAGTATTATGAATCTATGATTCATATTAATGACTTATAGATACATTCTAATGGTGGCCCTGGTCGGAGTCGAACCGACACCCTATTGCTAGGACTGGATTTTGAGTCCAGCGCGTCTACCAATTTCACCACAAGGCCAAGTGCTATATTATTATAGCACAACTATGAATTATTTTCAATAAAAATTTATAGTTTATTTGGATCAAATACTATTCCACAACCATTTTGATCATACATTTTGTCATGAGTATAGCAATATGAATTAAGATTATCAAAGTTATTAAAAGATACTTTTACTGATTTTTCCAAATCTATTTCTTTTGCGATATTTAGAAAACTTACCATTCTAGGTCTTTCTAATATTCTTGCACCATGACCAACTAAGAACTTATCAAAATCATATTCTAATAGTTTTTCTAAGCCATTGATGTATTCAGTTACTGTTGTTGATTCTTCTAAGAACATCCATACAAATGGACAAGTACCATCAGATACTAACATTAGTTTCATTGATTGTAAGTATATAGCAATAGATCCTTTAGTATGTCCAGGTAATGGTAATATTTTAATTTTTAAATTTCCAAGGTCAAATTCATCAAAATAATTTAAAAACTTGATGTTTCCTTCTCTTTGATTTAAGTATTCAGTTTCATTAATATGATAATCTAAGTTTAGATTTTTAAAGTTTCTAATGTTTCTTTCTCTCCAAGGTAATGAATTATGTTTCTTTAGCAGTTCATAGTCATCTTTATGAATTAAAACTTCATCAAACTGATAATTACCTCCTGAGTGATCCATATGTCCATGGCTATTGATAACTATTAATTCTTTTTGAGTTATTTCTCTTACTTCTTCTTTTAAGTTACCAATACCATAACATGTATCTAATAATAATGCTTTTTCTTCACCAATTACAAGTGTTGCAAGTACTCCTAATGGATCCGCAAATTGATATAAATTGTCATTGTATTTAACTGTTCTAAAATATTTCATATTCTAACCTTTTTTATATATCATATTGATTTTATATTATTATTTATCAATAATATCAAGAATAATATTATTTTTTTGTACTTCTTCTTTATTAATTTTATAAGCTTCTCTAAACATATTTACAGCGTCATCTGTATTTTTGCCATTTGTGTGTATATATCCTAGTAAATCTCCTTTATGAAGGTAATCTCCTTTTTTAGCTATTGTTATTATTCCAACTGTTGGGTCAATAACGTCTTGCATAGATGCTCTTCCTGCCCCAAGAAGCATTGCGGCTACACCTATGTTACTTGTATCAATTGTTTTGACATAACCTTCTTCTAAAGTCTTTACTTCGATTATTTCTTTAGCTTTACCAAATAGTGAGTAATCATTGATTACTCTTGTATCCCCACCTTGGTAGGAAATCATTTGTGATAGTTTTTCTAATGGTTTACCTGATTTTACTTGGTCTTTTACCATTTGTATTGCTTCTTGTTTATTATTAGATAATCCAGATAGAACAAGCATTTCAGCACAAATATTATGGCAAAGTTCTGTAAAATCTTTTGGTCCATTTCCTTTTAGAGTTTCTATAGCTTCAATAACTTCTAGAGCATTTCCTACTGCGTTTCCTAATGGTTGATCCATATCTGTTAGCATAGCTACAACTTTTCTATCAAACTTATTACCTATTGCAACCATTTTATGAGCTAAGTTTTGAGCATCAGGTAATGTCTTCATGAATGCTCCATCTCCAACTTTGACATCTAGTAAGATGATTTTTGCTCCACTTGCTAGCTTTTTGCTCATAATTGAGCTAGCAATTAATCCTGTTGATTCAACAGTTCCAGTTACATCTCTTAATGCATATAATTTCTTATCTGCAGGAGCAATATTTGCAGTTTGCCCAATTACCGCTAATCCAATGTTATTTACTTGATTTATAAAATCATCTAATACTATTGAAATCTTAAATCCAGGAATTGATTCAAGTTTATCAAGAGTACCACCAGTATGTCCTAAACCTCTACCACTCATTTTTGCTAATTTCAAACCAAAACTAGCACATATTGGCGCAATCACTAAAGTAGTTTTATCACCTACACCACCTGTAGAGTGCTTATCAACACAAATGCCATTGATTTGTGATAAGTCAACTTCATCTCCACTCTTTAACATTTCATATGTTAAGGAGAATAATTCATCGTCTGTCAATCCTTTAAAACATATAGCCATTAATAGAGCACTAATTTGATAATCTGGAATTTCTCCTTTTACAAAACCATCAATAACAAATTGAATTTCTTCTTTTGTTAACTCTAATCCTTCTTTTTTCTTTAAAATTAAATCTACACAACGCATTAATAGTCTCCTAACATTTTAAATTTTAGAGTTTAAAAAAAGATAGAAACCTATCTTTTTTATACTTTATATTAATAAATTACTCGAAGTTCTTATATTCTTCCCATAATTTCTTTAATGCACCCATTCTAGCATCATCTTTAACATGACTCTTTAATTCTTTATCTATTTCTTTATTTAAATAAGTTAAAGGTGTATCTCCAAGTCTAACATAGTGATCACATTTTTCTTTTTCAATATCATACCATGCTTCTTCAGTCATTACATATGAAATATTTCCTTTAGCTAACATTTCTTCTATTTCTTGACTCTTTCTTAAAGCTTCATCTTTAATTTCTTGTAATTCTTTTTTTGATTGACTAATTAAATAAGCAAATTCACAAATTGTTAAGAATAATATTGCACAAATAACGATTAAGATGATTAATAAATTTTGAGAAAATGCTAAGAATGTACCTAAAGTAACACAAGCTAAATTCTTTTCAACATTAATTTTATGTCTAAGTTTCTTATAATAAACAATTGTAAAATACATAATGAAAAATAATAAAATATCAACAGCAATTAAAATAATACATGGAATCTTGTAATCAACTACTGCATCACCTTCTGCCGCAAATGCACCAAATGAGCTAAAACCTAATAATAGAAAAGTAATTGCAAAAACTAAAGCATTTTTAATTGTCTTAATTTTACTATTTTTTTCTTTGTTCATAAAAAACTTCATATTTAAATCTCCTTAAAATAAAATAAATTAATACATATTATATTATACACTAAAAAATAGAAAATGTCAAAGAATCAGTTAATATTTTATTTATATTATATCTACACTAATCTTTATTTCTGTATTTAGATAACGATTCTTGCATTAATTGCTTAATGTATTCTCCTAGTTGTGTAGTTGTCATGTCTTTATACTCGCTACAATCAATTACTTTACATACTTTCACAAGCACCTTAGTTTTCTTTGGATAGTTTTTAGTAATCTTATAGCAATTATCCACACAACAAACTACTACTGGAACATTAGTTTTTAATGCCATCTTTAAAGTGGCATCATGAAACTCACCTAAATTGGGACCTTTACTACGAGTACCTTCTATAAATACTCCAACAGATTCACCATTTTTAATATCATTTATTGCTGATAGAATTGTCTTTATACCATCACGATTATTGTTTCTATTCAAATAATAAAAACCTGCATGATATAACCATCTCCCGACAATAGGAATTTTTCTAATCTCTTGTTTCATTAGGAAATGAATATTACCTTTTCCTAAAGCATCAATAATTAGTATTGGATCCACTAATGACTGATGATTAGAAACTAGTAGAAATGGTCTATCTTTAGGAATAAATCCTTTTGCTTTATTATCAATTTTGATTCTTCCAATTTGTCTAATAAATTGACAAGCATATCTAGTATATATGTTATATATCTTATATGGTTTACTTCTTCTAATAATATTATTTTTCTTTTTCCTCTCAATAGGGAAAAGTAATGTTATCAAATAAGCAGATAGTAAAAATAGAATAATATATAGAATACTTGATCCTAAGAATATTAAAACTAAACTCCACCATAACTTAGTAACATATAAGTAGAATAAACAAACGGAAACACATGAGAAAATCAAACCCAAAAGTATTAGCATTTTATCTTCCTTTCATAAACCGCAAACTCTAAATCTCCCTTTACTTCAGATTGCACTTTCACATAATCTTCATAATTAATCTTTGGAAAGTATACATTACCTTCGTGAGATTTATTAATGTGAGTAATATAAAGTTTATCGGCATATGGCAATGATAGTTTATAAATACTTAAACCACCAATCACAAATAAATCTTCAGTAGTAGTTTCAAAATATTTAAACAAATCATGAGTTACTTCAACTCCATCATATTTAAAATCCTTATTTAAAGTAGCTACAATATTTTTGCGATTAGGTAACGGCTTACCTAAACGAGAATGAATTGACCAAAAAGTATTATCACCCATTAAAACAGGTTTCCCTTTTGTTACTTTTTTAAAGTATTTTAAATCTTCAGGATAGTACCATGGTAAATCATTATCCTTACCAATTAAATTATTAACATCCATTGCAAATATTAGTGAAATCATACTGACACCTTACCTTTAATAGCAGGATATGGATTATAATCAACAAGTTCAAAATCTTCAAACTTAAAATCATCTATATCTTTTACGTCTCTTTTAATTATCATTTTAGGTAGTTTTCTTGGAGTTCTTGATAATTGTAAATTTACTTGTTCTAAATGATCTTTATAAATATGACAATCTCCAAATGTATGAACAAACTCTCCAAGGCCTAACCCACAAACTTTAGCAATCATCATCGTTAATAAAGCATATGATGCAATATTAAAAGGAACACCTAAGAAAGCATCAGCACTTCTTTGGATTAACATACAAGATAACTTATTATCTCTGACATAGAATTGATATGACATATGACATGGAGGTAATGCCATTTCCTCAATATAAGCAGCATGCCAACTATTAACTATCAATCTACGAGAATCTGGATTAGTTTTTATTTCATTGATAACCCATGCAAGTTGATCTTTTACTTTACCTTCACCTTCAAAATGTCTCCATTCATGACCATATACTTTACCAAGTTCACCCCAAACCTTTGCAAATTCATCATCAGATTTAATCTTTTCAATGAATTCTTCCATAGTTTCTCCTTGGTAACTACTAGACTCACAATACTTCTTATAAGGCCAATCATTCCATATTTTAACATTATTATCAACTAAATATTTTATATTAGTATCACCTTTAATAAACCATAATAATTCATGAATAATTCCTTTTAGGAAAACTTTCTTTGTTGTTAGTAATGGGAATCCTTCACTTAAATCATATCTATTTTGGTATCCAAAGGTTGAAATTGTTCCAGTTCCAGTTCTATCTGATTTTTCTTCGCCATTTTCCAAAATATGTTTTAAAAAATCCAAATATTGTTTCATATTATTTCTCCATTTTTATATTTCTTCATATTTTTTATATTATATCATAAATATGAAATATTTTAAACTAATTTTAAAAATTCTTATAAAAAATATAAAAATGGCCATAATTGGCCATTAAATATTTTATTTTTTATATTTGTTTGCTTTCTTATATTCTTCTTCTAAATTTGATTTATCATATGATGATTCATCAAACTTATATTCATTATATGACTTGCCATTATATGCTTTAGCAGTTTTTTCTGCTTTTTGAGATTTATCAAAATACTCATCTTTTTTTTCAGTGCAGCAGTCATTTTCTTTGCGGCTTTCATGACAACATTTTTCTTTATCATATTCTTGTTTTTGTGAAAAATCTGAATTATTAGCAAATTCTCCCGCAAATTCTTCATTAAATTCATCATAATAAGTAAAGTTTGGAATGTTTTGGAAGCCATTTCCATAGCTTACTCTGTTAGTTCCTTTTTCGTATTTTTTAAATGTTTTTTTATTGTTTTCGATAGATTCTCTCATAAATTTACCTCCATATATATTATATGGAGATATTTAATATTTATTAATCTTCTATTAGGAAATTCTTACCTTTATATTTTTCTGGTTCAAATTCACTTAAACCAGGAAAATCTTGTTGGCGTAAAGCTTCGTAAACTATAATTGCGGCTACATTACTAACATTTAAAGCCCTAACTTTGTCTGTCATAGGAAGTCTTATGCATTTATCTAAATTCTCTTGTAATATCTCTTTTGGAATCCCAGTAGATTCTTTTCCAAGTACAAAGTAATAATCTTTATCAACATTTGATACATTCATATGATGGATAGATTTAACTCCATATCTACTTAGATAAAAAACGTTACTACGGTCCTCAACTAAATTATTTTTTTCAAGAAATTCTTGATAACTTTTATATCTAATATATTTAACGTCTTTAACGTAATTAGCTCCACTTCTTCTAATCTCTTTTTCTTCTAAGCTGAAACCTAAAGGTTCAATTAAATGTAAAATAGTATTTGTGGCAACACATGTTCTCATAATGTTACCAGTATTTTGAGGAATTTCAGGTTGATATAACACAACATTTAAAGTTCCCATATTATTCATCTCCTAACATTTTATTTAGTTTATCACATATTTTTCCGATATTATCATTTACCTCTATGATATTAATGTGACTTAATTTATTTATTTCAACTTTTGATTTGTTAATAATTATCAAATTCTTACCTTTAAAATAATTTATAATACCAGCAGCAGGATAGACAGTTAAAGACGTTCCTCCAATTATTAAAGTATCACAGTTATTAACTGCTTCAATAGCTGAAATTAAAACATGATGATTTAATTGTTCCTCATAAAGCACGACATCAGGTTTAACAATTCCTCCACAATTATCACATAATGGAACTCCACTATTTTCCATCACATAATCTAAACTAAATGATTTATAACATTTTGTACAGTGATTACTATGAATTGTTCCATGAAGTTCTAATACATTATGACTATTGGCCAATGAATGTAAGCCGTCAATATTTTGGGTAATAATTGCTTGTAACTTACCAGTGTTTTCTAGTTTAGTAAGAAAATAATGACATGGATTTGGTTTAGCATCAAGATATATCATTTTTGACTTATAGAAACTATAAAATTCTTTTGGGAATTTTTTAAAAAAACTACTTGAAAGAATTGTTTCTACAGGAATGTTTCCTACTTTTTCACTATACAAACCATTACTACTGCGGAAGTCTGGAATACCACTTTCAACACTAACACCAGCTCCCCCAAAGAAAACTATATTTTTACTTTCTTTTATTATTTTATATATTTGTTCAATTTTATCCATATTCATCTATATTATAATTATCTTAAATCTATATTTATTAGTTTGATTTACTTATCATCTTTATTATCAAAATTCTCATCTTGACTTTCTTTTGATTTCTTAATCTTCGCAAATAAATTCTTTTTATTAAGTTTATTTACATCAGCATCTAAATCAATATATTTATATTTAGTAACTAACCAATATGCATTTTCTTTAAATTCTTTTTTAGTTATATGAGAAAGAATAATCTTTTTTCCTTTTCCGCTAGTATATGTTTCTAATCCTAAATCTAATAAACCATCCATTAAAATACTCTCAAGGCTAAGAGTTGTTCCCGCATTAATATACTCTTTTATTTCTAAGTTTAAATTATTTAAAAAACTATCGATAATAATTAATAAATCAATTGGTTTATTTATTATAGTATGAAATGTTTCTCTAACTTTTTGAAATGAAAAAGCTGTTTTAGTTTTCTTCTCAAATATTATTTTCTCTAATACATCAGATGGAATATTATACAAGTGATTATATCTAAAGTTCTTTTGAAACATATTAGCCTTTAATATGTACCCTTTTCCTAATAAAATCATATTCTTTTGATCAAAGTTTGTGTTTACATAATCAATTATACTATCAACTATACTAACATACTTTACTTCCAAAGTAGATAAATATTCGCTACAATATTCATGAATCGATGCGCTAACACATATAATAGATCCAACCTCATATGATAAAAGAGTCTCAACACTTTTCTTAACAAAGCTAAGAATATCTTCTGTACTCTTACCCTCATAAGGATAATTCTTAACATCATTTATGTATATATAAGATTCATTTGGATACATTTTGCATAGATTAGAGAAAATATTAATTCCCTCATATCCTCCATCTAAAATGCCAATTGGTACTTTTTTCATATGACTGTCCTTTCTAATTTTTATGTGTTATTTTATGTGTTATTTTACGTGTTATTTTATGTGTTATTTTTAGGTGTTATTATTTAATTTTAATTTCTTGTACTTTTCTAACTGGTTTTTTAAACCATTTAGTTTTATCTTCAAAATTATCATGTTTTAAAGTTAAGTTAATTTCTACATCACTTTGATGAACATTATCATTTAATAATCCATCTTTTTCAAGTACTCTCTTAAGTTCTTCTCCTGTTGGTATGCTACAAGGCATTAGAACAGCATCAGGGAATAATGCTTTTAATTCATTTGAGTATAATCCAAAGTGAGTGCATCCAAGGATTATAACATCTACTTTTTTGTCTAAATAGTTTTCTAGTTTATCTCTTACTAGTTTGTGTGATGATTCAGTGTTGATGTTGTTTGCTTCAATCGCATCAACAAATTCACTACATTTAACGTAGTATTGGTTAGCCTTATCATCTTTTCTATATTTATTAATAATATCTTGATATTCATTTGATTCAATTGTTACATTTGTGGCTAAAACCATTATATTTTCACTAACAGCTAAGGCTGCTTTTGCGGTAGGTTCAATTACCCCTATAACAGGAATATCGATAGTTTCGTTTAAATGATGTGAGTTTGCGGTTGCAGTGTTACAAGCAATAACAATTGCTTTAACAGGTACATCAACTAAATAATTCGCAACACCAGATACTATTTCTTTTAATCTTTCTGGTGTTTTAGTACCATATGGTAGATTTATAGTATCTCCAACGTACACATAATCTTCATTTGGTAATATTTCTAATAATTTGTCTAATACTGTTAATCCACCTATACCAGAATCGAAAACTCCAATTGGTAAATGTTTATTTATATCATATTTTTTGCTCATATTAACACCTCTATACTTTTTAAAATTATACCATATTTTATCACTTTTGACAATATTCGACTTTAAATATTAACCCATATAAATAAAATATATTTAATTTAAAAACCATTTATGATATAATAGAATAAAGAGGTGTTAATTATGATTAAAATCAATGAAGAAGTAAAAAAGGCAATCGAAGAAGGTAAACCAGTTGTTGCACTTGAATCAACAATCATATCTCATGGTATGCCATATCCTGAAAATGTAAAAACAGCATTAGAATGTGAAAAAGTTGTTAGAGAAAATGGGGCAATTCCCGCCACAATTGCTATTATTAATGGAGTAATAACTGTAGGTCTAACAAATGATGAAATTGAACATTTGGGAAAAGTTGGTATGAAAGCCAATAAAACATCTACTAGAGATATTCCTTATATAGTTTCTAAAGGTCTTGATGGAGCTACAACTGTATCAGCCACTTCCAAAATTGCAAGCTTAGCTGGTATAAAAGTTTTTGCAACTGGTGGAATTGGTGGTGTTCATCGTGGTGCTGAAAAAACATTCGATATTTCTGCCGACTTAGAAGAATTAGCTGAAACTAATATATGTGTAGTATGTGCTGGTGCTAAATCAATTTTAGACTTAGGTTTAACTCTTGAATACTTAGAAACTAAAAGAATTGATGTAATTGGTTACCAAACTGATAAACTTCCTGCTTTTTATACTTCATCTAGTGAATTTAATGTCAATCATAGATTAGATACTCCTAGTGAAATTGCAAAACTAATCAAAGTTAAAAACCAATTAGGAATACAAGGTGGTGTTCTAGTAACTAATCCAGTTCCAAAAGAATATTCGATGGATGAAGATGTTATCAATAAAGCTATTAATGATGCTATAAAAGAAATGAACGAATTAAATATTATTGGTAACAAAACAACTCCATATTTATTAGGTAAAATAAAAGACCTTACAAAAGGATCTAGTTTAGAATCAAATATTAAACTTGTTTTTAATAATTGCAAATTAGCATCACTTATTGCTTGTGAATATTTTAAATAACAATATTATAATAAATAGATAAAAAAAGAGCCAATACTAAAAGTATCGACTCTTTTTTTTATTATAAAACTTCTTGGTATTCTTTACCAAAGAAATTAAATGTAATTACATAATTATTATTTACATTACACTCATCTTCATTTGATAAACTTATAGATGAACTATAAATCATATTAGCAAATTCCGGATAATCAATAAATGGATTTCTATTACCTTGAATTTCATATGACTTTTCATTACGAGTTCTTTCAAAATCATCGACTGGATCATTAGTATGCCATTTCAATAGCACATCCATACTTTGGAAAACTCTAGTTACACTGTAAGAATCTGATTCTGCATATCTTACTAACAAGTATAGAATAATTCTCGCTGCATCACCTTTTACTTCGTCTAATGGTTCAAAATAACCACCATTTAAATATCCATAAACAACAGATCCAACTTTTTTAGCATGATATTCTCTATTACTTACTTCACCATATGGGAAGTTATTTCTAGTTGAGTTTGCGGTTGGGTTTGTTGGGCGAAGATGATGAATATCAGCCCCTGCTCCACTAGTATCAAACCAACTTAAGCTCTTTGGCCAAACATGTTCTCTATTCCATGTAGAACCTCCATCCCAAGCTGATGGTACACTTGTTCTCATATAGAATAGAATCAAGTTATTACTATTATCTGGATCCACATCGGTAATAGGATTTTTTTGTCTTAAATCACCATATGATAGAATTGTAGTATGGGTTTTAGTTATCAATGTTCTTAATTGTTTTTTAAGTTGTGTACCAGTTAAGGATAAATCAATAGTATTGTAATACTCAGGTAATACTGTTGCAGTATCTACATAAATAACTATTTCAATTCCTTCATATGTAATACCATCTAACAATACTTGATATGATAAAGAAACTTTAGTTTTTAAAATGTTCTCACCAACAACTCCTGTTGTTGATAATACTTCTTCATTGCTTGATTTCCAAGTGATTTTTGAATCATATAAAGAAAATACTTTTAATACAATATCTTTATTGATAGTTTTTCCAGATAAATCTAATATATATGCAATATCTTCTTCAATTTCAAATAACTTTTCTATTGCAGTTTTTTCTTTCTCTATATGTTCAACTTCTGCCTTGTAACCATTTATAAGTCCTTCTATAGTTTCTTTGTCACCACTATTAATGATAGTTTGATAACAATAATTATATAATGTCGTAATAATTGTATAATTGGCTTCACTATAGCTATTTTTATCAATACTATTATAATAGTTAGTTAATTCATTTAAAGCATTTTTCTTATAGTTTTCAAACTCTAAGTCTAGTTTTTCAATATTATCAATTTTTGATTTTGCTTCACTAACAAAATTATCTATTTCTTCTTTGCTATTAGCGCTTTCAACATCACTTATACATTTATTATAAATCTCTAAAACTAATGCGTAATTTTCTTCAGTATATTCTTCTTTATTTATAGTTTCAAAATAACTATTTAAAACAATTATTATTTCTACTTTATACGCGATTAATTCGTTATCAACAACTTCAATATCACCTAGTTTTGAAATAGCTTCAGAATATAATAAATTAACTTCTTCTGTTGTTTTAGCAGCTTTAATCTTATTAGCATATTCTTCATATGTGCTATCTAATAATTTTTTATTATCTTCAGTGTAATCATTAATTTGAAGTAATTTATAATAATCATTTAAATCATTCAAAGTATCTTTAATATCTGTTGGTACTTCATTTATTTTTGTTTGATATTCTTTTAATAAATTAGCTATTTCATTTTTATTATTAGAAAGTTCTACTTTATCTTTATACTCATTATAAATTAAAGTAATATTATTGTAGTTTTCTAAACTATATAATAAACTATCAAAACCATTATAAATATTTTCTATATTAGAGATGGATGTTTCTTTATATTGTTTGAACTCAAGTTCGTTACTTTCTAAAGCACTTAATTCAGCAGATAAATTGTTTGATAAGTTGATTATATCCTGGAAACTTGAAGTTAATTCAACTAATGATTTATAAGTCTTATAGATATTATCTAGTTTTGATAAATTATCTATTGAATTAATCTTTTCTTTATAAATAGCATAAACATCTTCTAAATTTACATTAAATTCTACTTTTTTAATACTAACTAATTCTTTATCAAAATCATCAACTAGTTTTACAATTTCCTCAAAAGTTTCAGCATTATTAATTTTTTCCTTATATTCTTCTAATTTATCTTTAGCTTGATCTAAAGTAATATATTTATTAC
>JAZNJG010000022.1:0-8430 GCA_045577945.1 Bacilli bacterium
AATACAAAAGGTAATATAATATTATAAAACTTATTATTTCAAAAGCGAGCTAATTTTGTCCCATTTTTAATTCGTAATAATTCAATAAATATTTTAAGTTTAATTACAAGTAAAATTTAAGCCCTTAGGAAAGAAAATGAACTGATAAAGTGAGGATTTACAAAAAGTTTTTCTTTATTTATTTTTAAAATACTCTCTATTATTTTTTAGAATAGAAAACAATTAAAATATAACTGAATATTCCTTTCGTATAATTGAAAGAACATTTATAAAGATGATAAAATGGTAAAGGTGGAGGGAAAAATAAAAAGTGCGAAAGCAACTACATTACGTGAATTAATAGTAACAATGATAATAGTTGTAGGAGTATCTTTAGGAAACAAATTTATTATGCCTAGTTTTCAACAACATCTCATATAGTTTAGGTTAATTTCCAGTGTTTTGAAAAAAATATAATTTATTCAAAGAAATTAAATTTTAAACACACATATATAAATAAAAGAATTTAAATCTTTATGAAATAAAATATTTTTATAAATATTTATAGCAAAATAACATTAAATATGATAAAATAATTATACTAAAAAATGACAAAAAAAGGAGAAGAAAGAGATGAATAAGGCATTTGAAAGTTTGTTGCAATGTATAAAATTTACTCCTAATGAATGTTTTAATGATGCAGTAATTTCTAATGTAACTTTTCTAAGTGATGAAAAGTGTTTAAAGATTATTATAGAATTACCAAAAGTTATGAACATACGATTACTTCATGAGTTTAATAATGGTCTTAAGGCAGCACTTATTGGGGCTCAAGTCTGTCAAAAGGCTGAAATAAAATATGAGTATCAAAATGCACTTATTACTAAAGAATTACTAGAGGATTATTATTTTTACACTTTAGAATTAATCAAAAAAAAGAACATTATTTATAGTGCTTTAGATGGCTATAAAACAGTTTTTGAGGATAATAAAGTTACTTTACATGTTAGTGAAACCGATAAAGATATAATTAAACAATTATTTGAATTTATTAAAAGAAGTATTTCAATGTTAGGAATTACTTTTGCTGAATTCAATATTGTAAATGATGATGAGATTAAATCTATTAATGACACGATTGAGTATAGTACGCAGTTAGGTTTAGATTCCGCAATTGTTACTGCTCGCTCTCATCAATCTTCACATAGTAATGCACCAGAAAAAACATACAAACCTAAAAAGAAGACTACTAGACTAAATGATAAACCTCAAAAAATTTCATCAATTCCATCAACAGAAGAAGGGATTGTTGATTATAAACAAATGCATGAAAATTGTTATTTCTTAATTGAAGGTATTGTCGAAAGTTCTAAGTTAAATGTTACGAAAAGTGGCTATAAGATTTTTGAAGCAACTATTGTTGATGATACAGGTGCAATTCAAATTAAAACATTTATAAGTGAAAACAGAGGAGAAAATGAAGATTTCTATCTTAATAGAGTAAAAACTGGAAATAAAGTAAAAGTATATGGGTTAGCTAGTTATGATACATATTCCAGAGATGTAGTTATAAAAATATTTGAGATAATGAGTAAAGGAATTCCTCCAAAAGAGAAAAAACATCATGACCCGGCCGAAGTTAAAAGAGTAGAGCTTCATGCTCATAGTAAAATGACATTTTTAGATTCTGTTTTATCAATTAGTGATTATGTAGCATGTGCTGCTGAATATGGTCATACTGCTGTAGCTTTAACTGATAAAAATACAGTTCAAGGCTTAGGCGAATTAGAAATGGAATGTAAAAAATATAATATTAAACCTATTTATGGTATAGAAGCAAACTATATTAATGAAAAATTTTATTACCCAGCATTAACAAATCATGATATTTCATTAAAAGATGCCACATTTGTTGTGTATGATTTAGAAACAACTGGGATAAATACGACTTACAATGAAATAATAGAGATTGGTGCTAGGAAAATAAGAAATGGTGAAATAATCGATGAATTTTCGACATTAGTTAATCCAAATAGATTAATTCCAGACGATGTTGCTAAGCTAACAAATATTTCTAATGATGATGTTAGAAATGCTCCAACAATCGACGAAGTACTTCCAAAATTTGTTGACTTTATTGAGGGTTGTATATTGGTAGGGCATAATGTGACATTTGATAATGGTCATTTATATCATAATTTGAAAAAATATGGTTTATATAAAGATAAAATTCCAACAATAGATACGATGCAATTAGCTAGAGCTAAATATAGTGCAAATTTAAAGAAATTTGGTTTAGAAGATTTAGTTAAAGCATTCAATATTACTCTTGATGGTCATCATCGTGCTAGCAATGATGCTATTGCTACTGCTGAAATCTTCATAAAAATGCATAATGATTTAATTAATGATGGAATAGATAATTATAATAAGATAAATTCATTAGTTAATGAAGATGAAATGTATCGTTTAGTATATCCATATCATATTACAATGCTTGCTAAAAATAGAACTGGTCTTGTTAACCTTAATAGATTAGTTTCTGATGCTCATTGTAACCATTTTGCAAAAACTCCTCGATTCGTGAGAAAAATAATTAATAAACATCGTGAAGGCCTTTTAATAGGTAGTTCATGTGTTCATGGTGAAGTTTTTGAAATTGCTTTAAATAAAGATTATGAGGAATTACTTGATACAATTGATTTCTATGATTATATTGAGATTCAACCTATAAGCTGTTATTCAGCATTAGTTGAAATGAAAAAAGATGAAATGACAGTTGATAAAATAAAGAATACTGTTAAGAAGATAATTAAAGCTGCTGAAGAAAAGAATAAAATAGTTGTAGCTACAGGAGATGTGCATGAACTAGATCCTAAAGATAGAATATTTAGAAATATAATTTATGATAAAGCGTTAATAGGTGGAGGTATTCACGAATATAATGGTTTAGATAATTTACCTGATGCCCATTATCGTAGCACAAAAGAAATGTTAGATGAGTTAGAATATTTAGGTCCAAAAGTGGCGTATGATTTGGTTGTTACTAACACAAATAAGATTTCTAATATGATTGAAAAGTATAATCTATTCCCTGACAAATTGTTTGCTCCTGGTGATGATTTTATGAAAGATTTTGGTGTTCCTTCAGCAATTGAGGATTTAAAGAGACTAACATATGAAACTGCAGAAAATAGATATAAATATAAAGATAAATTACCTCAAATAATTGCAGATAGAGTTAAAAGGGAACTGGACAGCATAATTGGAAATGGGTATGCTTCAATTTATTACATAGCATATTTATTAGTTAAACATTCACGTGATGCAGGTTATGTTGTAGGTAGCCGTGGTTCCGTAGGTTCTAGTTTAGTTGCTACATTTATGAAGATAACAGAGGTAAATAGTTTAGCTCCTCACTATGTTTGTCCAAAATGTCATTTCAGTGCATTTAGATACTCTAAAGAGGAAATTGAAATGTATAAGCCAAGTAAAGAAGAACTTGATTTACAAGATATTTTAAGTACCGTAGATTCCGGATTAGACTTACCGTCTAGAGTATGTCCTATTTGTGGGGAAATAATGGAAAGTGATGGATGTAATATACCATTCGAGACTTTTTTAGGCTTTAAAGGTGACAAAGTACCAGATATTGATTTGAACTTTTCAGGTGAATATCAAGCAAAAGCTCATGCTTTCTGTAGGGAAATATTTGGGGTTGAAAATACTTTCCGTGGTGGTACAATCGGAACAATTGCTAAAAAGACAGCAGAAAATTATATAAAAGATTATTATGTAAAGAGAAATAAGGTGTTAAGAACTTGTGAAATAGAAAATATGACATCTAATATAATGGGTATAAAACGACAAACTGGTCAACATCCTGGTGGCATAGTTGTTGTACCAAGAGGAATTGATATCAATGAGGTTACTCCTGTTCAATATCCTGCTGATGATTTAACAAATGATTGGAAAACGACACATATTGATTATCATAAGTTTGAAGCTAATTTATTGAAATTAGATATTCTTGGTCACGATGACCCAACAATGGTTAGATACTTAATGAATTTCGTTGATGCAAATCCAGAGGAATTCCCATTTAGAAATGTTGATGAAATTCCTCTATCTGATCCTAATGTTTTAAAAATGTTTTCTGGTATTGATGTTTTAGGTATTACTCCAGATCAAGCATTATCAAAAGTTGCCACTACAGGATTACCAGAATTTGGAACAAATCTAACGAAAAACATGTGTGAAGAAATAAAGCCACAAAATATTTCTGACTTAATAAGAATATCTGGTTTAAGTCATGGTACTGATGTTTGGAACGGTAATGCAAGAGATTATTTCTTAGGATTAAAAGAAGGTTTAGATCCAATTCCAATTTCTCAATTAGTTTGTTGTCGTGATGACATTATGACAACACTAATAAGAGCAGGACTTCCAGCACAAAGTGCTTTTAAAATAATGGAAACTGTTCGTAAGGGTAAACCATTATCTTCTGATCAAGAAGGAATGATGAGAAGTTACGAAGTACCAGACTGGTATATTGATTGTTGTAAAAAAATAAAATATTTGTTCCCTAAAGCACATGCAACAGCTTATGTAATTATGGCGTTGAGAATAGCATGGTTTAAGTATTATAAACCACTATATTTTTACTCAGGATTCTTTTCTAAGAGAACCGATTCCTTTGATATTGAAACATTACAAGCCGGTTACGATGCAGTTAAAGCTAAAGTAATGGAATTAGATAAGCAATACGGAAATCAGGATGTCAATGAAGAAGAGGAAGAAGTTAAGGTTGTCAAAAATGATGGCGGAGGTAAGGAAAAACAAAAGAAATTACTTGTGGGATTAAAAGTTGCATTAGAAATGATGGCAAGAGGTTATGATTTTATAGGTGTTGATATAAATAAATCTGATGCTGTTAATTTTAAAATCGAAGGTAATTCGCTAATAATCCCATTCGTGGCAATTGATTCGTTTGGAGAAAATACCGCTAAGACATTAGTCCAAAGAAGAGGAGATGCTCCTTTCACTTCTCAGGCAGATGCTGCACGAAGAGGTCACATTTCAAATTCTTTATTTGAAAAGCTTTATCAATTAGGTGCTTTTAAAGGCTTGCCGAAGGAAGATTCTATAGGATTGTTTAAATTTTTAGATGAAGATAAAGATAAATAATACAGTGTTATTATTAATATTTAATAAAATAACGATAACTTAAATATTGTTTATTGAATAGAATTAATGAAAATGATATAATATATATAGAGAGGTGATAAATATGAGATTTAGTGATTCTAATGTTGTTTTCAGAAGATTAGCTAAAAGTGAAATAGAGCAAGAACAAATACAAAAATGCACATATAAAGGAATTAGTTTGAAAACATTATTCTTTTTAGGTATGACAGTTTTAGGAGCTGTATTAGGCATTTTAGGAGCTATAGTTAGTCCAGAAGTTTTAGTACCTTTATTGCTTGTTTCAGGAATAGGAACATTGATTTTCTCAATTGTTGCAATGTATTCACCAAAAAGAAGTAAGGTTTTTGGTACTTTATATTGTTTAATGGAAGGAGCTCTTGTAGGTTTATTATCAATATTATGTGAAGCCCTAGTTGAAGGAGCGGTTTCAATCGCTTTATTATCTACGATTGCTGTATTTGGTGTCGTTGCATTACTATATGTTAGTAATATAATTAAAGTGAATGGGAAATTTCTAAAGTTTTTATCAATTTTTGCTATTTCGTTTATTGTATGCTCATTACTATTATTTGTTGCTAGTCTATTTGGTTTACAAATTAATTTGGGATTATCTATTGCAATTAGTTCAATAACTATTTTATTAGCATCATTATACTTAATGTTTGACTTAGAACATATTAGAACAGTCGTTGAAAATGGATATGCAAAGGAATATGAATGGTATGCATCATTCGGATTAGCATTTACATTAATTTGGCTTTATGTTGAAATATTAGAGTTAGTAGTAAAATTTGCTAAATATTTTGATAGAAATTAATTTTAATAAAATTATTTACTTACAAAAGGATATTATATTTAAATAAAATAATAAATGGGAAAATGTCGCTTATATGTTTAGGTGACATTTTTCTTTTTTAATAGCGTATTCATTTAAAAATATATTGAAATTTTATTAGAAAAGTGGTAAAATATATATGTTGTAAATAACAAACCATATAAGGAGGAAATTATATTATGGCTGTAAAAGTTGCAATTAATGGTTTTGGACGTATTGGTCGTTTAGCATTCAGACAAATGTTTGGTGCAGAAGGTTATGAAGTTGTTGCTATCAATGACTTAACTTCACCTGCTATGTTAGCACATTTATTAAAATATGACTCTGCTCAAGGTAGATATGCATTAGCTGACAAAGTTGAAGCAAAAGAAGCTTCTATCGTTGTTGATGGCAAAGAAATCACTATTTATAGTGAAAAAGATGCTGCTAATTTACCATGGGGTGAATTAGATGTTGATGTTGTTTTAGAATGTACTGGTTTCTATACTTCTAAAGCTAAATCTGAAGCACATATTCAAGCTGGTGCTAAGAAAGTTGTTATTTCTGCTCCTGCAGGTAACGATTTACCAACTGTTGTATTTGGTGTTAATGAAGAAACTTTAAAAGATGGAGACAAAGTTATTTCTGCAGCATCATGTACTACTAACTGTTTAGCTCCTATGGCTAATACATTAAACAAATTAGCTACAATTGAAAAAGGTTTCATGACTACAATTCATGCATACACTGGTGATCAAATGTTATTAGATGGTCCTCATAGAAAAGGCGATTTAAGAAGAGCAAGAGCTGGAGCTGTTAATATCGTTCCTAACTCTACTGGTGCTGCAAAAGCTATCGGTTTAGTTATTCCTGAATTAGCTGGAAAATTAGACGGAGCTGCACAAAGAGTTCCTGTTCCAACTGGATCAATCACTGAATTAGTTGCTGTAGTTAGCAAACAAGTTACTGCAGAAGAAGTTAACGCTGCTATGAAAGCTGCTGCTAATGCTTCATTTGGTTATACTGAAGAACAATTAGTTTCATCTGATATTATTGGCATTACTTATGGTTCATTATTTGATGCAACTCAAACTAAAGTTACTGCTTTAGGCGACAAAACATTAGTTAAAGTTGTTTCTTGGTATGATAATGAAAATTCTTACACTTCTCAAATGGTAAGAACAATTAAATATTTTGCTGAAAACATCAAATAATATAACTTATAATTAGAACATCAAGCAATTGATGTTCTTTTTTTATCTACATAATATAAAATCTTATAAAATCTTTAATTACAATTATAGTTTATTCATATAATATTAGTGGTGATTTTATGAATAAACAAATAAAAATTTTAATATATTTAATTTTAATAATAGTTTTATTATATTTACTTCATCTAATGCTTCCGGTGATAAGTGGTGTTTTAAAGTTTATATTAAAGATATTCATTCCCTTTATTATTGCTTTTTTGATTGCTTATATTTTAGAACCTGTCGTTGAATTTTTTAAAAAATATTTAAAAAAGAGATTATATGCAGTGATAATTACATTAGTATTATTTCTGCTATTAATATATTTTTTAATTTCCACAACGATACCTTTTTTAATTAACGAGATCCGGTCTTTCATGGAAAATTATGAAAGTATCGTGGATTCTTTAGAGGATAGAATAAATGCATTTTCAAAAAAATTTGATTTCTTACCCGAAAGTTTTAAACCAACTTTTGATAATATAAAAACTATTATATATGATTATATCAATAAAATACAAATAGTTCCTTCAAAAATAATCACAAAAGTGGCAGACTATTTTAGTATTATTGTAGTTATTCCAATGTCATTATTCTATATATTACTAGATTATGAAAAAATACTATGTAGAATAAGAAATTATTTAATTGATAATAAATATATTAGATTGAAAAACTACTTGGGGGAATTAAATTGTTCGATATCAAAGTTTATTAAGACAACATTTATAATAATGTTATTAGTTCTTGTTTTATCAACAGTATCTTTTTGGATTTCTGGACTTGACTACCCTCTATTTTTTGGGTTAATTATTTCAATAACTAATATTATTCCTTATATAGGACCATATATTGGAGGTGCTTTTCCTGTCCTATATGCGTTAGTAGAATCTAATGCCTTGGCTTTGGTAATATTAATTATAATATTAGTAATTCAGGTGTTAGAATCAGATGTCATATCGCCATATTTGCATGGAAAAAATAATGATATTCACCCGTTAGTGGTAATTTTTGGGATAATTTTATTTGGAAAACTATTTGGGTTAATAGGAATGATTATCTCAATTCCAATTATAAGTATAATAAAGATAACATTAAAATATTATCCATTTAAATTTATGAGGAGAAAGGAATTAGTATAAAAAAATATAATATAAATATTAAAAAAACATTATC
>JAZNJG010000023.1:0-3474 GCA_045577945.1 Bacilli bacterium
AATAGTGTATAATATATTGATAGAAAAATGAACATACTAATATAAGAATATGTTTAATAAATTGTTAAATCAAAATAATTGAGGAGAGTAGTATGAAAAATATGAAAAATGCAGATCGTAAAACTTACTTATTAGCAATTTTAGATGGATATGGAGTAAGTAACATTAATGAGGGAAATGCAATTTATGCAGCAAAAACACCTAATCTTGATTTCTTATGCAAGGAATTTCCAAATACAATTATTGGAGCAAGTGGGGAAGATGTAGGTTTACCAGATGGCCAAATGGGTAATAGTGAAGTTGGTCATATGAATATAGGAGCTGGTAGAGTTGTTTATCAATCATTAACTAGAGTTAATATTGCGGTCAGAAAAAATGAATTAATTAATAAACCAGCTATACAAAAGGCTGTTCAACACTCTATAAAAAATAATGGAAAATTGCATATAATGGGTTTATTAAGTGATGGTGGAGTTCATTCGCATATTGATCATATCTTATATCTAGTTGAAAAATGTGTTGCAGAAGGTGTAAGAGAAGTTGTTGTTCATGCATTTTTAGATGGTCGTGATGTACCACCTCAATCAGCAAAAGAATATTTAAGCATTTTACAAGCTAAAATTAATGAAGTAGGAAAATCAAAAATTGGCGTTATTAGTGGTCGTTATTATGCTATGGATCGTGATAAAAACTGGAATCGTGAGCAACTTGCTTATGATGCATTGGTATATAATAAAGCTGAACTAAAAGACTATTTAGGTGGAATTGACGAATCATATGCTAATGGTGTAACTGATGAGTTTGTAGTGCCATATATAGCAAATTCAGAATCAAATATTGAAGAAGGAGATAGCGTTATTTTCGCTAACTTTAGACCTGATAGAGCAATCCAAATTGCAACAGCTCTAACAAATATTTTTAAAACAGGAATTGCTAATGGCAAAGATTTTAAAAACTTGGTGTTTGTTTCAATGATGTTATATAGCGAAAATGTCTTGGGAGAAGTTGTATTCCCAATTCAAGAACTTGACAATACATTTGGTGAATATTTATCAAAACTTGGCAAAAAACAATTAAGAATTGCTGAAACTGAAAAATACGCTCATGTTACATATTTCTTTGATGGCGGTGTTGATCGTGAATTACCTGGTGCAGACAGAGTATTAGTTAATTCTCCAAAAGTATCAACATATGATCTAAAACCTGAAATGAGTGCTATAGAAGTATGTGATAAAGTATGCGATGCTATAAAGAGTCAAGAATATGATGTTATTATATTGAACTTTGCTAACTGTGATATGGTAGGTCATACTACTGTATTTGATGCAACAGTAAAAGCTGTTGAAACAGTTGATGAATGTATGGGAAGAATTTATAATGAAATTAAAAATGTCGATGGCGAATTAATCATAATTGCTGACCATGGAAATGCTGATAAGATGGTAGATGAAAATGGTTTGCCATTCTCTGCTCACTCTACAAATCCGGTTCCTTGTATTGTTTGTCATAAAGGTTTAAAATTAAGAGAAGGCGGAAATCTTGGTGATGTAGTACCAACATTATTAGATTTAATGGGACTTGCAAAACCAGTTGAAATGGCTGGAAAAACATTAATTATTAAATAATTTTATTATAATTGCATATAATAAGTCTATAAAATGAACTATTAAAAAATTTAAAAGTAAATAAATTTAAAAATAAATTTAGAAAGGAAAAATATGCCTTATATAAGTGAAATTTATGCACGTGAAGTTATTGATTCTCGCGGTAATCCGACTGTAGAAGTAGAAGTATATACTGAAAGTGGAGGCTTTGGACGAGCTATCGTTCCTAGTGGAGCTTCAACTGGTGAACATGAAGCTGTAGAATTACGTGATGGTGATAAAAATCGTTACCTAGGAAAAGGAGTTTTAACAGCTGTTTATAATGTTAATAAAATTATTAATCCAGAACTAATTGGTATGAATGTATTTGATCAAGTAGGAATTGATGATTGCATGATTAACTTAGATGGTACTCCAAATAAAGCAAAACTAGGTGCTAATGCTATTTTAGGTGTTTCTTTAGCTGTTGCTAAAGCTGCTGCTGATTTGTGTGGTTTATCATTATATAATTATTTAGGGGGATTTAATGCGAAAGTATTACCTACTCCAATGATGAACATTTTAAATGGTGGAGCTCATGCTGATTGGTGTACTGATATTCAAGAATTTATGATTATGCCTGTAGGCGCAAAATCATTTAAAGAAGCTCTTAGAATGGGTGCTGAAGTATTCCATACATTAAAAACAGTATTAAAAGGAAAATGTTGTAATACATCTGTGGGAGATGAAGGCGGATATGCACCTAAATTAGAAAGTAATGAAGAAGCTTTAAAATTAATCATTGAAGCAATTAAAAAAGCAGGATATGTTCCTGGAAAAGATATTTGTTTAGCATGCGATATTGCCTCAAGTGAGTTCTATAATAAAGAAACTAACTTATACGAACTAAAAAGTGAAGGAAAATCTTTAACTGCAAAAGAATTAATTGATTATTATAAAGAATTATGTTCAAAGTATCCAATTATATCTATTGAAGATGGTTTAGATGAAAATGATTTTGACGGTTGGAAACTACTAACTAAATCATTAGGTTCTAAAGTTCAACTAGTTGGGGATGATTTGTTTGTAACAAATACAAAACGCTTAGCAATGGGAATTGAAAAAGGCGTAGCTAATTCGATTTTAATCAAAGTAAATCAAATAGGAACTTTAACAGAAACATTTGATGCTATTCAAATGGCTCAAAAAGCAGGTTATACAGCAGTTATATCACATCGCTCTGGTGAAACTGAAGACACAACAATTGCGGATATTGCGGTTGCATTAAACGCTGGTCAAATCAAAACAGGTTCACTAAGCAGAACTGATAGAATAGCTAAATATAATCAATTGTTAAGAATTGAAGATGAACTTGGTGAAATGGCAAAATACGAAGGCATTAAGAGTCTATATAGTATAAAAAAATAATTATATTTTAAATAATTTATTTATTAACACTTAGGAATTTCCTAAGTGTTTTTAAAGTTTTTATTAATAACTATAATTATAGTTACATAATATATTCACTTATTAAATTAATCAAAAAGAATATTTATTTTTTAAAGGTTTTAGTGTATAATATGAAAAAGAAGGAGAGGTGAGAAAATGGCATTTGGTAGATCAAAAAAACAAAAAGAAAACACAATAAATAATGATATAAATTTTAATGTTTGTGAAGACTATGAATATCCTAAAAAGAGCACATTTATATATCCGAAAGAAAAATTCTACTTTATAAAGCCATCTTTTCAAAATTTCCCTTTTGTAATTGATAAAAAATTAAAACCTGCTGATAAAGTTAAGGAAATAAATAAATTTTATCATAAATTGTTTTCACAAATAGATAGAATTAATAAAGATTTCTTGATTTTAAAACTATTTAAATATTGTG
>JAZNJG010000024.1:0-21273 GCA_045577945.1 Bacilli bacterium
TCTTTCTTTTTAGTGTAGATAATATCTGCACCAGGAACAAGAGACAATATTTGAGCAATCAAATATCTTGGTACAAAGTCAACATAGTTGACCTTACCTTCTTGATAAGTATCACCATTCTTGGTAATACCATCAAACTCTTCATTAGTCTGAAGACGATAACGAATACTATCACCATTAGACCAAACTCTGATTGCATTAGAGGTAACAATAATTGTTGCCATAATAAATCCCGCCTTTAGCCGTTCCTGTAACGACCATTAGTAAATAAAAGATTAAGAGCATCGGCGTTATACTCTTAACCATGAATGTCAAAATTAGTTATGTTTAGTATGAGGTTTGTTAGACAAAACAATAGTGCCGCCATTATAGACAGCACTAATATTTTATTCAAGACCTAATTTCTCTCTAATTTCCATATATTCAGCATATGTATCACCTTCACATACAGTATCACATATATTATGTACAGCGTCACATTCATCAAGTAGTTTTTCAACTACATATTGATATTGATTATATAATGCTAGTTTCTTATAGTATTTGTTAGTATGAATACCAATAAAAAGACCAGAGATAAAAGCAATAAGAGTAATAATAATTACATTATTGAAATGTTTCAGATTTTGAAATGTTTGTTTCATAATAAATGATTTTAATAAATGATTAATAATAGTATAAATGATGATTCTAGTATAAATATTCTTAACTAGAACATCAAAATCATTTATGTCGATAGTATGAGGATTGATATTTGTTTGACGGGGGTATTCAACTTTACTATTGTCTACCAGGGGAGTTTAGGTAGTACCTCCCCGCTGACAATCTCCAACACAAAATTCCCATCCTATTTAAAAACTTTTTTTTATTAACCTTTATTACTTCACAACTAAAAACTTTATTTTCTCAATAATAAAACTTTTTTATAAACTCTTAATATTTCTTATTTTAAAATTCCCACTTTCTCTACAATAAAAATTTCTTTTTAACTATATTTTTATAGATTGTAATTTTCTTTTATTTCTATACTATCATTATGTTCTTTGTATTTTCCTCTAATATGATTTGGTTTAATATCAACAAGAACTTGAGTTTTACCATCTTTATTATAACGAGTAGTTATAGGTATAATTGGTGCACAATCTTTACAATGTATTACTAATTCAAAATGATTTGGACTATGACAATCGCAATTAACATCATAATCAAAATAAGTTCTTTCAAGTTGAGTTGTTTTACCACAAATTTGACATTTGCCGTATTCAATTTCTCCACACATAATATTATTAGTTTTAAAATTTAACACTACTAAAATAATAAAATTTTTTTTAACTTTATTTAAATCTTAAATTTAACCTATAGGGGCAGTTCAAGCACCACCATTATATTTAAAATCTCCAACACAAAATCAAAAATTTTTATAAAAATTATTTTTATATTCACCATTTTAACTTATATTAAACCTATAACAAATAATATAATAAATATAATAACAACCCATATTACAATAGATATAAGACAACCTTCACCAAGATTTCCCATATCTCTCCATAATAAATATTTAATAAAATTTCTAATATTATCCATTCTTAAATTATTTTTATTAATTAATCATTTTCTTTAATATAAACTTTACCAACAAAAGATTCATGAATTAGTCTTTTATCAACTTTAATAGCTATACCCGAATTTAATATTTCTTCTGTATCTATAGCTTTAATTTTATCTGTCAAAAGTTTTCTTTTAGTTTCAACATATCCGTCTACAAGATATTTAATTATATTATTAACAGCTATCTCATAACCATTGATAAAACCTTCTCGCAAACCTCTATCATAATCAGCTATTGAAGATATTTCATTTTTATTAACTTCTTTAATTCTTTTATCAGCATTTTCTGCAGCTAATATTTTAATCTTTTCTATATCCATAATTTTATTCTTTATAATCTCCTCTAATTTCATCAGGTTTAACATCGGTTAATTTCATTTCAATAGTACCACCACTAAAATGTTTTGTAACAATAGTTACTTCTTTAGGAATTTCTGGTTTACAATTTTTACAATGTTCAACTCTAACAGAATGTTGAGGACTACAACATTCACATCTAATATTATATTCAAAATAAGTTACATCAAGACTTGTTTCTTTACCACAAATCTGACAAATACCATACATACAACCTGCACTCATAATAAAATATTTTATTGAATTTTCATACTGCTAAGATAATAAAAATTTTGAATATTCTTGCATATTATTCATTTTTTGCATATCTTGTCATCAAAATTTGAAAGATATGGATATTTCTATTAATAATAGTAAAGATGCTATTACTTATTATAACAAAGATACTGTCAATATTTATAATGAAGATGATATTATAAGACTTAATATTAATTTTAAAAATGACGATATTGTAAGTCTTATTGCTAAACTTATAAGTATTGATAAGAATCTTAATAAAACAGAAGTTAATGCTCTTGAAATAATACTTGCAACTAAAGATATTAAAAGTAGAGTATTTAAAGATTATTATTGTCAAAAATATAAAGTTTCTGAAAGTACTGCTGCCAGAAGTCTTGCTGGACTTGTAGACAAATATATTGTATATATTACAAAAGAAGATATTATAAAAGTTAATAGTAAATATCTTGTAAAAGATAAAGATGTTAATAAAGTTAAAGTTTTTATTTTAGAAGTGGCTGACAATAACAGTAATATAATTATATAATAATATATAATATTATATATTATATAAATATAATATATAATATATTAATATATATTTTAATATATATTAATATATAAATATAATAATATATTATATCTGATAAGGTACGCCACCTCGTACAAGAGATGTTATTATGGATAAAGTTATGAATGTTAAAGTAGGTGGTGCTGGTGAAGATACTGGTACTAATACTAATTATTAAATTAAAGTTTAAGTTATGTTAATTATTAAAAGTAAACATCGTGAATTTGGTGTAAGTTTTCCAACTAATGTTGAAGATATTACTCCTGAAATTTTAAAGTCTGTTACAGACCATGTTAAACTTCCAAAACATTATTGTGTTATAGGTATGTGCTTTAGAACAAGTCTATTTGAATTTGTTACTAAAGTTTCAAAAAGTAAAGGTACCGATATTCCTGTTGTTAATGTATTAGCTAAAGCTGATATTGAAGATATAGCAAAATATAATTGGAATATTGGAGATAGACTAATAGTAGATAGAAGTTCTATTGAAAGAGGACATCATCTTTCTATACCTATTGCTATTAACTCTGTTAATGCCGCAGCTTATCTTATTAATGATGAAGAATTAAGAAAATCAATTGTTAATGGTTCTTATCTAAAAGAAAGAGGTATTGAAAAAGAGAATGATGTAATTTATTTATTGGAATTTAAGATTGTTCCACTAAATGATATCGTAGCCGCCATACCAAGAGAAACTAAAGGTCAAGACCCATTTAAAGTTGTTTTTAATGATTAAGAAATAAATGCAAATAGCCGCATTTATTATCATCTCCCTCTACGGGCAAGTTATTATGATATGATGCGGCTATTGTTATCTAAAATGACAATTATAGTATGGCTGAGATTGAAAATATAGATATTAATAAAATTGAAGAAGTAAATGAAGATTTTACTATAAATGTTAAAAATAAATCAGATATACTTAACGAACTTAACTTTAAATCTGAAGAAGATAAACTACTATGCGAATCTATTATTGATAGTCTCGAAAATTCTGTTTATGTTAATGTACGAGATGGTCTAACGGTTTCTATTCCTTATATTGGTAATTTAAGAAGAAACAAAGTTTATGAATCAATAGCTCAAAGTAAAAAGAATTTTAAAGCTGTTAGAAGTTTCGTTAGTAAAGAAGAATATAAACAATATGTAGTTGAAGTTATAGTAGATGCTAAAACTAAACAATTAGAATTAGATAAAATAAAAGTTCTTATTACTCATCTTCGAAGAGTTAATAAAAAGAAATATGAAAGATATTATATGGATTTCGGAAGAGCATATGCAGAATTATATTTAACTGCAATTTTATGGCTTAGAGAAATTCCTTTTGATAGAGATGTACAAGACGCTTATGATAAATTAAAAGAAAATTATGAATAATGTTGTATTAGAAAAAATGTTAACAATTGATGAAACAGGTATGCCACAAGCTCCTAATATTCGTCAATTACAAGATAAAGATGTTTTAATGCTTTATACAAGAGATTCTACTAAAGATAAAAGAAAATATATTGCAGAAGTTGGAGTTATATATTATCTTGGCGATCCTAAAAGTCCTGCTAAACAACAAGGACTTAGTTATGAGGAATCTTTAAAAATGGCTATTGAAAATTATAATCTACCTAAAGATTATGTGCCAGATATATTAGTTAAAAAACTTATAGATAAATATTATATAAGTAATATTACTGAAGCAGGTGTTGCTCTTGAAGCTCTTCAAAAATCTATTCATCTTTGTTCTATTGCTGCAACTAAAATTAACGATTATCTTAATAAAAAACTTAGCGATCCTATTGGAGATGAAAGTATTAGTACAATACTTGTTATGATGGATAATGTTAGTAAAAGAGTCACTGAAATTCCTAATCTAGTTAAAGCTTTAGGTGCGGCTTATGAAAACCTTAGAAATGAAGAAGAAGAACAATTAGCTCGTGGAGGTAAACAAATACTTTCAAGTATGGATGCTGATGAAGATATAATATAATAATATATGTTTAATATAAATCCAATTTATAATGATATTAGGTTATATTTTGATGAACCTAGTCATACTTATACCGATACTTTAGGTAATAAATATAAAAGTGTGACTACTTTACTTCATGAATATCAACCTAAATTTGAAAAAAGTTTTTGGCTTAAAAAGAAAGCTAAAGAACTTGGTATTAGCGAAAAAAGATTGGCTGAACAATGGCAAACTATTACAGATGAAGCTTGTGCTAGAGGTACTAAAACACATAATGGACTAGAAGACGGTATTAGAGAAAATTCAATGTTTTATGATGCAGTAAAACGAATTAAAAGAAATGATAATTCTATGACTACTGTAGCTGACATTTATACTATTAATGAATATATTAAACCTTTAGATTTAAAAAACTTTATAGAACATACTGAAAATAAATATCCTAAAATATATAAAGTTTTTGAATACTATATAGAAAATGGTTACAATATATATTCTGAAGTTGGAGCATTTCTTCCAAATTATTTAATTAGTGGTACTATAGATGTATTAATAGTTAGAGAAGATAGGATGATTATAGGAGATTGGAAGACTAATAGAGGAGGTCTTAAATTTGAAGCTGGATATTATAGAAAAGATAAAAGTCAAAAACCTCATCAACAAACTAACGAATGGATTCCTAAAAAAGAATTTCTTAATCCTCCTGTTAATCATCTTCCTAATTGTAATGGAATGATTTATAGTCTTCAATTATCTTTATATGCTTTTATGGTTGAACTTATATTAGGAATCCCTAATGCTGGACTTTGGCTTTGTCATATTGATTCAGATTTTATTCTTAATGAATATGGAATGCCTAAACGATTTCCTGATGGTTTATATCATATAAAAGAAAATCCAATAGAGAAAGTTACTTTACATAAAATTAACTATTATCGTAACGAAATTAAAACTATTCTAGCAGATAGGCTACGAGAAGTTGCTGCTACAAGAATACAATCTAAAAGTTTATTTGATTTTAATTATGATTAAATTTATATTTAAAGAACTTAAACAACCAATATTGGTTGTAAGTATATTCTTCGGAATATTGTTTGTAATTGCATTTATAATGCATCAACAAGACCAAATTAAATATTATAAAGATAGAGCTGCTATTGAACCACAAGTAATTTATCTTACTAAAATAGATAGTACTATGGTTTCAAATATCCAATATCAAAATGATAGTCTTAAAACTGAACTTTTTATTGCTAATTATAAATTAGCTCGTATTAAAGAATATGTTAAACTATCTGAAAAAGGTGGAAATCATAGATTTCTTGCAGGTTGGGTTACTAGAGTTCTAGATAAACATGACGAATTCTAATTATGGCTAATTTCGATAAATCTTTTGATAAACTTATTTTAACCGAAGGAGGCTATGTAAATGATCCTGATGATAAAGGTGGAGAAACTTATTTAGGTATTTCCAGGGTTCATCATCCAGATTCACTTATGTGGCCTCTTATTGATACAGTTAAAGAATCTTATGGAACTAAAGGAATAACAAAAGTTCTTAAAAAAAATGAAGTGATAACTAATGAAGCTAAATCTATTTATAAAGAAGATTATTGGGATAAATTTGATTTAGATAATGTTAATAATCAAAAAATTGCACACGAAATTTTTGACGATGCTGTTAATAGAGGTGTTGGCGCTGCAACAAAAACTTTAAAATTAGTTTTAGGTATGGAACTTAATACTAAAATTGATGAAGAATTACTCAATAAAATAAAAGAATATGGAAAATAAATATGAAGGTCTTAAAATAATATTAATTTTGATTATATGGACAGGTATGACTTATTTACTCGGTTGGGTTTGCGGTTGGATTATAGGTAAAAAGAATCATACTAATACAGATTTTAACAAATCAGAAATTACTATTATTGACAGTCTTAAACCAAAACTTGATAGTATAGAATATAATATTATTAAAAAAGATAGTGTTATATACAATATTAAGGAGGAAATGAAAAATGAAATTAAAGAAAATGAGCAGCTTACTGATACTGCTGCTGTTAATCAATTTTACAAGCTGGTGTCAGAATAAAACTGATATTCTCCCTTTACGGGGGATTAATCATAAAGATACAATAGCTTATGCTAAAATTCCGATAAGTTATATTAAAAAAGCGAATATTAAACTTATTGAAAGAAAATATTATATTGAATTGAATAAACAAAAAGATTCTATTATTAATTTTAAAAATCAATATATTACTTCTCAACAAATTATAATTAGAGAATTAAGTAATGATTTTTATAATATTCAAAAAATTAATAATGATATTAAAAATAATTTAAAAAATCAAAAATCTAAAAATAGAGTTTTAAGTTATACTACTGCTGGATTAATAGGTTTTATTTTATTAACTTCTATAATTAGATAATTTTATGGATACTTATCCTTTTCTTGATTATATTAATGAAGATAAATCTAGATATCGTCACGCTAAAGATTGTGGATTTGTTGATGATGATGATTTATTTCTTATAGGAGATAGTGGAGGATTTCTTTTAAATATTAATCCTAATACTAAATTTGTTAATACTGAATTATTTTATGAAGTTGCTGATTATTATAGAAAATATAAAAAATTTACTAATTATAAAGTTGATTCTATTCCTCATAGACAATTTAGAAAAAGAGAACAATATAGAAGAATACATGGATTTTCTGCTCCTTGTCTTTTAATGCCTGATGGTAGTATTAAACATGTTAGAATAACAGGTAGTCATTATAATTTTCTTAATTATATTAGAATTGAACAGCTTGATGAAAGAACAGTTAAGAAAGGTAATACCAATACTGCAAAGAAACATTATGATTTTCCAAAGTTCTTTGATAGTCAGTTTTGGATGTTTCATGTTATGGAATTTGTTGAAAATAATGGTATGCATCTTCTTATTGATAAAACTCGTCGTGGTGGTTTTTCATATATGATGGCGGCTGATAGTGCAAATGCAGTTAATTGTCAATCTAGAAAAGTTGTTATTCATGTTGCTAACGATAGTAAATATCTTACAATGACAGGAGGTTTAACAGATTTTGCTGTTAATAATCTTAAATTTTATGAAGAGACTTCTCCTTTTGTTAGAGGTATTTATAGTACTGTAAAATCAGACTTTAGACTTGGTTATAAACTTCCTAATGGAGTTGAAGCTGATAAATCTTGGCGTAGTTCTTTGATTTCTGTTTCTGCTAATAATAATCCTGATTGTGCGATTGGTAAAGATGCTGTTAAAGTTAAAGTTGAAGAGGTTTCAACTATGGATAACTTTGATGAATTTATGCAAGTTACTGAACCTGCTATGAGAACAGGTGCTTATACTACTGGTTGTCTACATGCTTGGGGTACTGCAACATCTGGTAATATGCAAGTTTTTGAACAAAATTTTTATAATCCTAAAGCATATAATTTTATGTGTTTTGAGAATGTTTGGGATAAAGATTGTCGTGATCAGGTTTGTGGTTTCTTTAAACCTTATTGTTGGGGTTTACAAGGAGAAATCAATGGAGTATATGGGGTTGATAAAGATGGAAATAGTAATATTGCTATAGGATTGGAGATTGCCCGTAGAGAAAGATTAAAGAAAAAGGAATCTAGTAAGACTTATGCTGAATATATTAATTATTTAGGTCAGTATGCTAATTTTCCTGCTGAATCTTTTAGTAGTGCTTCTGAGAATATATTTAGTTCTGAAGAACTTTCTGCTTGGGAAGAAAAACTTAGAGTCGATAATGATTTAAAATTTTATGTTGATGGAATGCTAGAAGAAGATGAAACTGGAAAAGTTCAGTTTAAATCTAATACTAGATTACATCAAGAAGGTAAACCTGTTTATGATTATATTCAAGGAGTTCCTCGTAGAGGTCATGAACATCCTCATGGTTGTATTAGAAGATGGTTTCCTCCTGAATATGAAGAAATACAATCTGAATGGGGTCCTACTAGAAAACAAATTCCTGTTGGGCTTTATAGTATTACTTATGACCCTGTAGGTATTGATAAAGATAAAAAAGAAATTACTAATAAACACTCTCATAATAGTATTAAGGTTTGGATGAACCCTCATTATCTTAATGGTTTTAAACAAAAACTTGTTGCTTGCTATTATGGTCGTCCTGATAAACTTGAAGAAGCTGATAAAATATGTTATTTATTAGCTAAATATTATAATTGTATTGGACAGACCCATGTTGAGATAAATCGAGGTGAAACTGTTAGTAATTTTAAAAAATGGAACGCTCTTAAGTATCTTGCTAAAGAACCATTATTTGTTTGGGATCCTACTTTTAAAGGTAAAATAAATACTACTTACGGATATAATATTTCTGGTGCTGCTAGAAAACTTGATTGTATTCGTTTGCTTAAAGAATTTCTTTATGAAGAAATAGGTAAAGATGAACATGGAAATCCTATTAGGAACTTTCATCGTATTTATGATTATCAAAGTATTCTTGAATTAAAGAAATGGAATAATGTTGGTAACTTTGACCGAGTGTCTGAAATGATATTAAGAGGTATTCAATGGAAAGGTATGAATATTCTTGCTCAAGATGAATTAAGTAGTCGTAAAGAATTAACTGAAAGAAATATTGATGAACATGATATTCTTGATAGACCTTGGTTTTAAAATGTTTAACTTAATAATAAAAATATAAATATGAGAAATGAACTTCAATCATTTGATTTTCCTCTTCAACGAGTACCTAATTCTGAAAAAGAAAAACCAGAATGGTATGCTAATTGTTGTGATTGGATAATTGCTAAAGGATTAGCAACTAGAAATAATGATGATTTAGAGAAAAAATATAGAGTTTTGAATGGAGATATTCCTGATGAATTTTATAGAAAAATTCTTAATCCTTATAATGCTACTCAAGAAAAATATAAAAGATTTCCTGCAACAATGAGAAATTATGATCTCATTAAAGGCATTGTAAGAAGATATGTTAGTGAATATATTAAAAATCCTCATGATTTTATTGTAGGTGCAAATAATCCAGAAGTTATTTTAGCTAAAAATGCTAAACTTAAACAAGAACTTTCTATTCTTGTAGAACAAAAAATTGCTGCTGCTATTCAACAAAGTTATCAAGAGTGGGTTAATGGAGGTAATGATCCTCAACAATTTAATCCTCAAGAATCTATTAATATTGAAGCTTTTGTTGAAGAATTTAATGAAAATTATATAGATGATATATCTGCTCAAGGACAAGAGATTCTTAATGTAATAAAAGATATTACAGAAGATACATTATTTTATGCTAGAGCTTATTTTGATTTTGTTAGTTTTGGAGAATGTTATACATATTCTGATATAATTGGAAAAAAATTAATTAAACGAAATATCGCTCCAAGAGATGCTTTTCCTGTTAATACAGATAACATATTTAAAGAAGATGATGATATGTTTGCTTGTAGAAGGAAACTTACAGCTCAAGAAATACTTGATGAATTTGATGAATATCTTACAGATAAAGAAAGAGAATTTCTTAATACTTATTATGCTAAATATAGTCCTAATACTACTACTGAATTAATGTTTAAAACTTATGAACATTATTTTCCTGATGTATGTAATAAATTTTCTAAAGAAGATAGAGAATTATTTAAAAAATCTAGAGTTATGTCTAGAGATACAAATGGGGATTTATATGATGTTTGGCATGTTGTTTGGAGAGGTGAAGTTAGAAGAGCTTTAGTTACATTTGTTAATCAAATGGGATTTATTGATACTAGAATTGAAAATGACGATTATGTATTAAATCCTGATGCTGGAGATATTTCTATCGAGTATGAATATGAACCTCAAATATATGAATGTACAAGAATAGGTTCTAGAAATGATGCTATTTATCCTTATAAAGCTAGAGCCATTGCTTATAATAGAAAAGGCAAACTTCCTTATAATGGTATTTGTGAACTTCTTCCTGGTTTTGGCCAATTTAGTATAGTTGATATTATTACACCTTATCAAGTATTTTATAATATTGTAGCTTATCATCGTGAGATGACTATTGCTAAAAATAAACTTTCAGTACTTCTTATAGCTAAATCTCTTTTAGGAAGTAAACCTGAAGAAACTATTTATAAAATGCTTGCAGATGGAGTTCTTTATATTGATGATACAGATGATCAAGGTATGCTTAGAGCTCAACAAGTTCGTATGCTAAATGCTTCTATTGGAGATTATATTAATCAACTTAGTACACTTTTAAATGAAATTGAACAAGCGGCTAAAAATCAAGTTGATATGACTCCTCAAAGATATGGAGAGATTGCTAATAGTGCAGGTAAAGGAGTTACTGATGAAGCTGTAATGCGAGGCTCTATGGGGACAGTTATTGTCGAATATATGTTAGATTGTCTTCGTGAAAGAGACTATGCTAGAGATATGGATTATAGTAAATTAGCTTGGATTGATGGACTTGATACTTCATATAGAGATGAAAATAATAACCTTAAATATATCAGCCTTGATGTTGATAAGCATATTTTTGCTGATTATATTATCAAAGCTAAGAATTCAACTCAAGAAAGAGAAAAGCTTGAACAACTTAAACAATTTGCTTTTAATGCTAGTCAGAATGGAGATGCTGATATGGCTATTGCAGCTATTGTTGGCGATAATGTTGCTGCTATTAGCAAATTAATTAAAAAATATCAAGCTCAAAAACAAGAACATGAAAAAGAACTTCAACAACTTGAACAGCAAACTGAACAAATGAAGCAAGAATTTGAACTTCAAAAGATTGCAGCTAAAGGAGAAGAAGATAGAAAAACTGAAGAACTTAAAGGTTATATTGATTCTGAAATTGAACTTATTAAAGCTGATGCTAATATGATTAGCTTTAATGCAGAAGTAGGAGATGATGCTAAACAAGCTGGTCTTGAGAGACTTGAACAAGCTAGAATTCAAAATGAAAGAGAAAAACTTCAATTTGAAAAACAAAAAGCTATGCTTGAGGCTTTTGATAGAAGTGAAGAGCGTAAACTTAAAGAAAAAGATATTGATACTAAACTTAAGATTGCTCGTACTAATAAAAATAAACATGATAAATAATGACAATATCCCAGTCTATAATGGATTGGGATATTTTGTTTTAGTATGAATGGGGATTTTAGGCTGATTTAAGAGGTTTTAAAACTAAGATAATGGGTTGGAAATGAAATGACAAAGACTCCTCTACGGGCAAGAAATCATAATCAAATTTTTAGGATTGCAGGTTTTAACTATATACTGCTATAAATTTTATTAATATTCTTGTTTAATATTAAAATTAATTTTACATTTGCAGTATTGTTAAACCATAAAGTAAAAATATTATGCCTGATTTAGATTTTGGTTATGGAGGTCCAAATAGTAATAATACTAATCTTCCTGATGATAGACAAATTAAAGAACCTGTTACTGATATTACTACTGGTAATGTAACACCTAATCCAGATGTTGATGATTTAAGTAATAAAAATATTCAACCTGGAGAAAATAAAGATGGTGATAAAGATGGTGATAAGCCAAGTGAATTAGTTGCTGGTAGTACAATTGAAGTAGGCGATGTTACTTACACAGTTGATGAAAATGGTAATGTAATTGACAAAGATGGAAATATCTTTAAAGAAGCTGATAAAGTTAGTGATTGGCTAAAAGAATTTGAGGCAGTAGATGATGATGAAACTAAAAAATTATCTATAGATTCTATTAAAACTTTAGTAGGTATTGATATTGAAGATGAAGAAGGAAAACCTATTGAGTTTGAAAATACTCCTGACGGGGTTAAAGCGTATATAGATGCAGTAGTTGAATCTAAAAGAGAAGAAAATTATGAAACTGCTTTAAATACTCTTTATCAAAGATATCCGATTTTAAATGATGTATTAAATTATTATATAGCTAATGGTAATAGTTTAGAAGGATTTGGTGAAGTTCCTGACAGATCTAATATTACTATTGATTCTACTAATGAAGCACAACA
Organism: Bacilli bacterium; assembly: GCA_045577945.1. Taxonomy (GTDB): domain Bacteria; phylum Bacillota_I; class Bacilli_A; order ML615J-28; family CAG-698; genus CAG-698. Next base: position 12,751 of record JAZNJG010000024.1, read on the forward strand.
GGAAACTATTATTCGTACTGCTTGGAAAGAACAAGGTCGTAAAGGAGATGTTGAAAGTTATATTAATTATCTTAAATCTTCTGGTACTTTGTATGCTACCGCTCAAGAAGAACTTGCAGGTTTGCAAGAAGCTGATAAGCAATATCGTGAACAAATGGAAAGGCAAGCTGAGGCTGCTGAAGAAAAACGAATTAAAGAACTTGAAAATTATTGGAATGGTGTTAATGATGTAATTCAAAAACGAAACATTGCTGGTTACCAAATTCCAGAAAGTTTTGTTGTAACTAGAAATGGCCAAAAGATTACTGCAACACCTACTGATTTTTTCAATTATCTTTATAGAGTTGATAAAGATGGTAAATCTGCTTATCAATATGATCTTGAAAAAACTACTCCAGAAAGTCGTAGGGATGATGAAATTCTTCGTGCTTATTTAACATTTGTAGGTGGTGACTATTCTACTTTAGTTAATATGGCAATTAATAAAAAAGAAGTTAATAATCTTAAACTTCGTGCCAAAGAAAGGACTAAACCAACAGTTAAGATTAGTAAACCAACTACTACTCCAAAAGGAACTGATATTGATTTAGGTTTTAATTAATTTAAAAGATTGAATTATGTACAAAATGCGTGTTCTTTCACAGGGTAAGTTTGAAGATAGAGGATATTCTAATGAAGAGAGTATTGCTTATCTTGGTCTTCAGAAACCTGTTGAAATTAACTCTTTCCTTACTTATAACTATGGTATGGATGATGACCGTTTTCCACTTTCATTTATGACAGAAGGTCAGGGTTCTGCTGGAACTGTTGATATTGATACTGTTCAGTGGACTTGGAAAACAATGGGTAGAATGAAATTTACTGATTTCGTTACTTACTTTAATACTGCAAATAGCAAACCTGGTCTTGGTGGTGCTGAATTTGAAGTTCATTTTAAAACTCACTGGTTTATTGAGCAGCATGGTCTGATTGCTCCTGATGGTATGACTCAGGTTCGTGTTCAGAAAGATCTTGGAGAATCACCTTATGGTTATGCTTATTTGCTTAAACTTACTTCTCCTAATCCTGAGGCTTATGTTGACCCTTCAATGCTAGCTAAAGGTAAATATTGGAGTTTAGCTGCTCCTACAGTTTCAGAGTCATATTCAAAAGGTAATCGTAGTAATACTATGGGTCCTGGAGCTATGACTTCTCAGCTTGAGTTCCAGAGATATTCTAAAGAGATTGCTGGTAATCTTGCTAATGTTGTTACTGAATATGAGTTTAAAAACAAACAAGGTGGTTCTTCTAAACTTTGGATTAATGAAGAGATGCGTCAGTTCCATCTTCATATGAGAGTTATGAATGAAGAAAGACTTTGGATGGCTGAATATAATAGAAATGCTAACGGCGAAGTTCTTTTAAAAGATAGAGATAACGGTAAACCAATTCCTCATACTTCAGGTATGCTTGAGATTTGTCGTGAGTCTAACTATGATACTTATGGTGAGTATTTAACTCTTCAGAAGATTCGTAGAACTGTTGGTGATGTTCTTGATAGAGATACTGATACTGGCTCTATGGATATCGTTCTTATGGGCGGTAAAGGTTTCCTTGAGGACTTTGATGAGGCTATGAAGATGGATGCTAAAGAGAATGGTTTCTTAACTCCTCTTGGGGATAAAGAAATTCAAGGAGCTGGAGATAGCCTTGAGTATGGTGCTTATTTCCGTAAATATAAAACTGTTGATGGTCATACAATTACTGCAAAACATTGTTCTTTCTTTGATAAAGGTACAATTGCAGAGGCTGCTAAACAGAATGGTATGATTCATCCTCGTTCTGGTCTTCCAATTACTTCTCACCAGGCTGCTTTTATTGATTTCTCTTCTTATGAAGGACAGCGTAATGTTAGAATGGTTAGACAGAAAGGCCAGATTTATAAAGCTAAAGTTCTTAAAGGTTTGACTGATGTTCCAGCTTCTTGGGGTGTTCCAGATAGTAATTTTATTGCTACTGAAATTGATATGAGCCGTTATGAGATTAAATCTTCTCTTGGTCTTCAGGTTAATAACTCCAATAAGATGTTCTTGTTGAAATGTGTATTGTAATTTAAAAAACTAATTAAGATATGGCTAATAGTTCTGAAAGCAGTATGGAATTTAGCTTTGGAAAAGCTAATACTGAAAATAATAAACAGACAACAGAAAATGTTATCTCCCCCGTAGAGGAAGTTGAAATTAAATCTGCTGGAGATAGTTCAATGGAAGTAGAAGTTAAAGAAGATTTAGATGCAGAATATACAGATGTTCGTAGTATAACTGTAGCTCTTGTTGAAAATTATTCTTTATATAGAAAAGCTAATGAGAGAACTCTTATGAAACGAAGAGATTATATTGGAGCTTCTGTTAGTGCTTCTCGAATTCTTTCTACAAATAAAGAAGAAATTGAAACTTATTTTCCTACCTTACTTGGTTATCCTACTAATCATGAAAGTTTTATGCCAAGGCTAAAACAATATTTGAATAATATTCGTATTCATGTTGATGAACTTGGTAGGACATTTAATACAAGTTTTGTTTATCGTCATAAACGAGATTATCTTCGTATAGTTGCTGAAGAAGAAAGAATTGAAGCTGAATATCAAAGAGCAAATAGACAAGATCTTGAAGAACTTAAAAAAGCATTGCAAGATAAAATTACTAAATTGAATGCTCTTGAGGGTAGTAAATGTAAACTTGGTTATCCTGTAGATTTAGAAGATTATTTGATGTATCGTCATTGTCTTGTTTACAAAGATGTAGCTAAGGATACTGCTCTTATTAATAGCGATAAATCTATTCGTTTCTATATTAGAGATAATCAGAAAGAAGCTAAAAAACTTCAAAAATATCGTCTTGAAGTTAATAAAGCTAAAGCAAACTTTGTTGCATGTCTTGCTGAAGATAAGTTATTTGATGCAGTTTATATTCAGTATTGTATCCATTCTAATCTTCCTATTATATCTTCTCTTGCTGAAGATAGAATTACTAAGGAGACAAAATTGGATAAATTTAGTGTTGAAGACCCAGTTAAGTTTAATAGAATATTTAATAATAAAGACATTAAACTTATGGCAACTATTGAGTTGTTAATTGCTCGTGGTGAACTTATTAGATATAGAGATAATCAGAATATTATGTCTGTTGATGGTGAGTTAATTGGAGCAAATATGGGTGAAGCAGTTGCTTGGTTTAAAAATGTAAACAATACTTCAGCAGTTAATGCTTATTATAGTAAATTAAAGAATATCTAATATGAATATACCAGAGATGCATTCTGTGTTTCGTACTCTTGGTCAACAAATGGGTATGCAACTCGTTAGAGGTATTCTTCCAGAAGCTATTGATGTTTATATTAATGATGTCATTGTAGAAAAAACTCAACAAGAACTTTTCAGAGGAGTTAATACAGCCTTGCAAGATAATGTTAATCTTCAAGGCTCTACAATGAATCCTGTTAATCTTTTTAGAAGTCTTTATCGTAATGCTAGATTTAAACTAGATAAGTCAGTTTTGACTAAACTTGTTACTTATTATAATTCTAGTAATGGGTATTATGAAATTGTTATGCCTACATTATCTTATAAGGCTGCTAAAAATATATCATTAGAAACTGGAGAATACTTTATCAATCCTATGATGTATTTAAGTTTTTCTCTTGAATATGATGAAAGTTCTAGAGGTAGAGCTACTGCTTGTCGTATGATTGGTGCAGATACACTTGAGACTACTCTCAGAGATCATTGTAATGCTGCTGATAAAAATAATCCTATTGTTACTTTAATTGGAGCTCCTATTATTGGAGATGACAATCTTGAAAAAACTGAAGGTATAAGTGGCGAGTATATTGAATTATATACTAACACAAAAGATCTTGATGTTAAATATATTAATATAAAATATATAAAAACACCTAATGTTGTTAAATATGATTTAGATTTGACTAAATGTGTAAATTGCGATTTGCCTGAATATTGTCATTTTGAAATAGTTGAAAGAGCAGTTCAGAAATTCTTTGCGTCAGTTGGTCAAAGTACTTTTAACCCTAGTGAACAACAAAGAGGTAAAAATTAAGTTAATTAAATAAATAAAAATAAATATGAGACAATTTCTTTTAGGTAAGAATGTAGCTTATGCATCAGGTGCCGATTTATTAGCAGTTGCTGATGGTGCTGTTGGTGTTTTTTATAATAAAAATGGTGAGCTTAAAGCTACAACTACAGGTTCAGAAGTTCTAAAAGAAGCTATGTTGGTTCTTGGTAGACCTAAAAGTAAAGGTGGCCCTATTACCCTTCCTATTTATAAGAATGATTTTTCTTATGTTAAAGGAGAATATCAGGCTGCTACAACTTTTAGTGCTGAAATTGAACTTCCTGAAATTACAAATATAGGAACTCATTCTATTATTATTGCTAAAAAAGGAATTCTTTTTAATGAGCGTAATAAATGGACTGTTGATTTTTATGTTAAAGATATCGACATGGGTTCTGATAAACTTGCTGAGCAGTTGGCTAAAGCTATAAATAACAATACTTCAGGTCACGGAGTTACTGCTGTAGCTGAGGATGTTAAGATAACAATTACTGCTGCTAAAGCTGGTAAAGATTATCAGATTCTTCCTGCAGATGGATTGATTAATGTTCCAGTAACTGTTAAATCTGTTGGTATTAGCGCTTATGGTGATGCTGAATACATTAAAGATTTGGCTATGAAAGCTGCTGCTGATGCAGGTTATGAATATACTTATAGAGATGAAGTTGTTGATTTATATCCATCTTTCCCTATGAATCCTCTTGCCCAGCCAGATGCAGAAGATACTGGATATACAATTTTCACTCTAAGATTTGCTGAACCTCGTCAGGTTAAAACTCGTGATGAAGTTGTTCATCAGATTGTTCAGGTTGCTTTCCCTACAGGCGCAGATGCTATAACTACTTTTGAAACTGTATGTAAAACTCTTGCTGGTGAGGCAACTTCTGTTGGTGAGGCAACTTCTGTTGATGAGGAAAATCTTACAGAATAATAAATAAAATATAAACAAAAAAAGGTTTGTTATTAATTCAAAAGAGGTTGTTAATGTTAATTTAATTATTAATGTTAATGACCTCTTTTTTTGTTAGTTTTAAACATGGATATTCTTACAGAAGCTTTAAAAGATGGTATTGCTCCAGCAATAGTAGTTGCTATTTATTTAATTATTACAAAAATTATAGATAGCCGTAAAGAAAATGTTCAAACTAAACTTAGTACTGAATTAACTAAATCTATTAATTTAATTAGTAATTATATTGTAAATATTTCTCAAAATATTATTGAAAAAGATAAAGCTAAATGTAAAGTTGCTATAGAAGATTCTATGTATTCTTCTGGTATGAAATTAATCAATTTTATTTCAACTACTTTAGTTAGTAATCATGTTATTGAGAATAAAGAAAATATATTATCTAATATTCATAATTTAGTTAGTGCGGAATATTATAATATTTATTCTACTTTGTCGTTGTATATTATAGATGGTACAAAAGTTTCAGAATATCTAAATAAAGAATGGATAAATTCTATTGAAACTGATATGATTAATGTTATCTATAATAGTACTTTAAGCAAAGAAGATAAAATATTAGCATTTACTAATAAAATAAATATTAAAATACAATCTTATATTACTTTTATTATTAATAATGCTATAAATTAAGTTATGGAAATTACACAAAATTTTATTGATAATGTCAATAAATTAATTATTAAAAAACATATAGATAATGTTAAACTTATTTCTTTAGGTTTTATTCCAAAATTTGATTATAGTTTATATATATTACCTATTTTAGTTGATGCTTTTAATAATAAAGAAATTTTTAATAAAAAACAATTAAATAATTTAGAACAAATATATAATCATTTTATAAATGGAAACTGAAAATTATGAAGATAGTTGGGTTGATATTAATCCAGAATATGTATATATGACAGTTCCTGCAGAATATGTTTGTATATATCATAGATTGTTAATATTGTTTGCTGATTTTGGTATTGATTTAATTAAAGATTGTAAAGCTTCTTGTAATAATAGAAATTCTCAAATACTAAATTGTTTTAATATGTTTAATGCTGCAGTAGCAGCTAGACATTTAAATAATGATAAAGAAGCTGAATTACTCATTAAATATATTGATGCTCAATTAAAATCGATGTATAATGGAATTGATAATTCTCATTCTATTGTATTTCCTGTAGACGAAAATGGAGAATTAAAAGCTATTGTAGGTTGTGGTTCTACTGTTAAATTTAGAGTTAAAACTAATACAGGTAATCTTATAGAAAAGAAAATTGTAAAAGATAATTCAAATGAAGATATTTATAGTTTAGGTGATGAAGATTTAATTAGTGAATAAAATCATGAATGTATCTATACAAAAATTAGGAAAAGTAAGTATTACTTGTAATGGGGAATGGGAAAATAAAGAATATGATAGATTATGTTTAGTTAATAATGGGTTATATGCTACTTATATTTCTAAACAAAAAGTTCCTGCAGGTATTACTTTAAACAATAGAAAATATTGGCAACCAGTTGCTATATTTAATAAAGAATTTAAAGATCAAATTAATAATGATATTAAAACATTTCAGGAATATGTAAGAGCTCTTTTATTAAAACATGAAGAGAATGTTTCAAATGCTTTTAATCAATATCAAAATGAAATAAATAGTGCTATTTCAGAACATATAAAAGATGTAAATGCTATTATTCAAAATCATTATTCAGAAGTAAATAATTCTATTAATGAATTTGAAGAAGAATTTAACACTAAAATAAATACTTTAAATCAACAACTTACTAATAATACCAATAATATTTCAAATTTAAATAATAAAGTATCTGGAATTGAATATAACATTGTTAAAATTGATACATTAACGTATAACTTAGTAGATCAAAATAATAATATTAAAGGTTCTATTAATATACCTCAAGATACATTTTTAGATAATGTTGAATTTAATTCTAATACAAATAGTATAGATTTTATTTTTAATACTGCTAGCGGTAAATCTAATGTTAGTGTTAATATAGGTTCATTGGTTGATACATATACTAATGGTGACGGTCTTAATCTTTCTAATAATCAATTTTCTTTAAAAATAGATACTGATTCTGAAGGTTATTTAACTATTAGCAATAAAGGTATTAAACTTAGTGGGATAAGTTCTGCTATTAATACTGTTCAAAATAATTTAGATAATTATTCGACATCTAATAATACAGAAATAACTAATATTAAAAGTAAATTAAATTCTGTAGAACAAATTAATAATACTCAAAATACAAATATTACTAATTTACAAAGTTCTTTAAATTCTATAAATACCAATATAATTACTATAAATAATAAAAATTCTGAACAAGATCTTAAATTAATTGATTTAGAAGATCGACTTAAAGATGTAGAAAATAATTCTGGGAGTGGAGGTTCTGGAGAAGATTATAGTGATGAAATATACGCTTTACAAAATAAAGATGTAGAACATGATAATATTATAAATGAACATGAAACATCTATTACTAATCTTCAAAATAACGATATTGATCAAGATTCTGCGATATTAACATTACAAAATAAAGATATAGAACACGATAATGCTATAAGTTCTATTAACAATAATATTACTAAAATTAATACTTCTATAGACACAATTGAAAATAATATAAGTACAATTAATAATTCTATAGAAACAATTAATACAAAAAACACTTCTCAAGATACTGCTATAAGCAATATTAATACTTCAATAAATGGAATAAATACTTCTATTACTAATATAAATTCTAAAAATAATTCTCAAGACACTACGTTATCTAATCATGAAAGTAGAATTAATAGTTTGGAATCAAATGTTTCTCCTATTGTACAATTTAATTATGATGATATATATAATAAATTTAAATTAAATGAATATCCTGAAAATAGTTCTATAAATACAGTTCCTACAAATTCTGCAACATGTGAATTATTATGGAATATATCAGATGCTTTAATATCAGGAAAGATTGTATTCTTAAAAGATATTCAATTACGATTACATAGTATTTCTTCACATAGTTGTACAGTTATAGCCACTAAAACAAATTATTCAGATTCTAGATTATACATTTATAGTTTGACTTTAACATTGAGAGAATCATATGGTACAGGTGAAACTTGTGATATTAGAGTTATATCTTTAACTGATTTGGCGGTATAATAATTAAATATTAATATTATGAATATTAAAGAGAAGATTTTAAATGCAATTAAAGGTTTGGAAATGCCTTATGATTGGAAAAGTAATTTTGCTGATGTTTTAATTGATGTTTTAAAACTTGAATAAAATAATAATGAAAGCTCTATACTAATTAGGGCTTTCATTTAAACAAATAAAGATGTTTAATGTTATAGATGATATTCTCCCTCTACGGGCAAGATAACTTTAACTGATTATATGTTTAGTTTAGATGTTA
>JAZNJG010000025.1:0-5750 GCA_045577945.1 Bacilli bacterium
AAGGATAAAGATGCTTATACTAAAAGAATAAGGAGTTTTAATGAATTTAGAAAAAACAATAAATTAGAAAAAGATAATGAAATAAATAAGAGGATTAATTCATTAATTTTGGATTATAGCACAAAGTTAAATGAGCTTAAGGAAATAAATAAAAGAAAAAATAACGAAATAAAAGACACTTTAAAAAAATCTAAAAAACAAATATACAAATTAATTTATCCTGAAAAAGAAATAAAGAAAGAGTACCGAAGTAATCTAATAAAATATAGAAAAGAATATGGAGAAGAGTTAGTAAAAGCAAAATTACTTTTTTTCTTAAAGACAAATGAACTCTTGACGTTATGCAGTGATGATATTTCTGGTAAAATGATACAAGGATTGGGAATTAAAGTATTTTCAAAAGAGTACTTATTAGAAATACCTCATGATGCGTATAATATTTCAGAAGATGGTTTTAAAGTGAAAGTTATAGAAGTTCTTGATTATGGTGATACTAAATATGCGAAATGTTTATATAAAGGTAATGGATATCAAAATAATGAATCAGTTATATATGTTAAATTAAATGATATCGTTAATGATATAAACCTTAATCAATCCGAACTAACATTATCATATGATGTAAATAAAATTCACATTATAGAAAAATCTATTTCTATAAAGATATATTAAGAAATAATAAATAGAGGTAAATATGAAGAAAATCATAAGTATATTGTTATTGTTTAGTATATTAATGTTTATAGGCTGTGATGGTAAAGAACCAATTGATGGATATATTACTGATGATGAGTTAGCTAGTAATATAATAGTAAACTTTAAAACTGAAACAATTTATACTAAATATTCTCTTAAAGGAAATTTGAACTATTTGGGGATGGAATCAGAAAAAGTACCAAGATCGATTGAAAAAGAAAATGAACCATTTATTGATTCTATTGAAATATCATCTGATGATTGTGTATCATATTATTTAAGATTACCATTACACATAACAAACACGAATTGGATTAGATATAACGATAGCGGAAAATATGATATAACCCAATCAACAAAATATAAACTTGAATCAAGAATTTATGCTCCTAATTCTGGGTATAAAGAAAAAGTATATTATTATCAAAGAGAAGATGGAGGCTTTATTATTAGAACTTTTGCTACGAATAAATCTTTAAAGATTGTGAATCCAAGTGATATAGAATGCCATGCAAAATGGAATATAATAGTAGAGTATGATAAAAACGGATATTTAGTGAGAGAGTACTTTGAAACAATCAATAAATTAATAGATGATGATAATAAAACAGTGTATGGGGAAGCGTATTATAAATATGAAAGTTAAAAAAGTAATTATTATATTTATCTGGAACATTTTTTTGATTGTTAATATATCATGCAATAATATAAATAATATTCAGTACAATATTTCAAAAGAAGAACTAAAGGAAATAGAAGAGTTTGTTAGTAATTTCAATTATGATATTATGTATAATAGCACATTATTTGCCTCAAAAAAGTTAACATCCGAGGTGTATAAAGATGGCAAATGCATCGGTAAAATTACTAATATAGAATCATTTGATAAAAAAAATGATTTATACTATTATTCAAAAACAATTGTTGAGGGGACATATTATGGAACAGGAATAGATGAATATGATTATCATAACAAAGAAATTGTGTACTATTTATGTGAAGGGTGTTCAAGTAATAACATATTTATTGAAATGATAGATAATAATTATGATAATTCTTTAAAAACTAAAGAAGAGGTTAATGGGCTAATTGAAAAATTCTTCTATACTGATTTATCATCAGGAATTCATCATGGGGGAATGTATTATGGTGATTATGTAAGGAAGAACTTTCAAAAATATAAAAATAATTTTGAATATAATAATAATCTTTTAAGTTATAACATAAATACTATTTCTGAGAAAAACAGATTAGACGTAATAACATCTCATTATTTCAAAGTTAATCAAAATGGATTACTAGTAAATCTCTCAACAAAAACAATGTATCGATTAAATACAGATACATATACAATCACAACAATAGATTGCGATTACGAAAATAATATTGATAAAATATTTAATATATAAATTTAAAAAAACAAGTTAGTATATGACTTGTTTTTTTAATAATTAATTATTGTAAAAAAATGTAATAAAATGGTATAATATATAGTGATATAATATAGGGGTAATTATATGATTGGATTATATATTGCATTATTTGAAAATAAGGTAATTTTAACTATAACAATAATATTAGTGTGTATAATGCTATTCATATTGCTATTCAGTCTATTTACTTTTTTGTTAGTTTTTTATTCGAAAAGTAGAAAACCAACAAAGGAAAATGAATATCCTTTGATTAAAGGTAAGGTATATGTTCCATATCACAAACTTATGATTGATTTTATCAAAGAAGTTAGAAAGCTAAATCATTTTGATGTTGAGATAAAGTCTTACGATGGCCTAACATTAAGGGGAAAATATTTTAAGTTCTATGAAAATGCCCCAATTGAGATAATGCTACATGGTTATCGAGGAGAATCAGAAAGAGATTTATCGGGTGGAGTATTTAGGGCTAAAAAATCTTTTCATAATGTCTTGCTCGTTGATAATAGAGCATGTGGGAGAAGTGATGGTCATGTGATCACTTTTGGTATTCGTGAAAGCATGGATTTACTTAAATGGATAGATTTTGTTATTAAAGAAATTGATAAAGATGCTAAAATAATTTTAACTGGCATTTCAATGGGAGCTAGTACTGTGCTTATGACTAGTAATAAAGATTTACCTAGCAATGTAATTGGTGTTCTAGCAGATTGTGGGTATACTACCCCAAAGGAAATAATAAAAGTAGTAATTAAGAAATTACATTTACCACCTTTTTTGATTTATCCATTTATTTCTCTAGGCGCAAGATTGTTTGGAGGATTTAGTTTGAATACTCTAGGAGCTAAAGATACAGTAAAAGAAGCAAAAGTTCCTGTAATATTTTTTCATGGTGATAATGATAATTTTGTACCATCATACATGAGCGAAGAAAACTATAATAATTGTATAAGCAGGAAAAAATTAGTGCTTGTTAAGGGAGCTGGTCATGGACTTGCTTATATAATTGATGAAGATAATTATATTAAAGAAGTCATTGATTTCTTTAATAAATAAATACTACATAAAACAAGATATAATATGCAATTAATGTAAAATATAAATACAGAATATAAATAATATAAAAGGAGAAGTAATCGTGTCAAAAATTTGTAAACTAATGATGTTTTTTGTTGTGGCATTTATGCTAGTTCTTTGTTTAGGATGTGGAGAAGTAAATTTAGAAGAAGTTGTTAAACCTCATTTATTTAAAGATGTAGATTTACAAAACGTATGTGAAGATTTAGAATTACCAACTCTAGTAGAGGAAGTTACTATCACTTGGACAAGTGATAAACCAGAAGTAGTTAGTAATGAAGGTAAAGTTAGTAGACCTAAAAATGATACATTGGTTGAATTAACTGCTGATTTATTAAAAGGTAAAAATACTGGACAATTAAAATATAATTTAACTGTTAAGGCAAAATATGAATTTGAAGTAAAAACTGTTAGTGAAGCAATTGAACTTGCTAAAAATGCGGGTGAAGCAGGAACTAATGAAGAATTTTATGTTGAAGGTGTTATTACAAAAATCACTAGTTACCAATATGGTGAAATGTATATTACAGACGGAACAAGTGAACTTTATGTATATGGAGTAACTGGAAAAGATGGAACTTATTTTGATAAGTTAGAAGAACAACCTAAAGTTGGAGATAATGTAGTTTTATTAGGTAAATTAAAAGTTTATAAAGGATCTCCAGAATTAGATAGAAGTAAACTTATTGTTCATGAAAAAGCAAAAGATGAATTTGATGCAAGTGCTTATCAAGCTGTTACAATTGCGGAAGCAAGAACTAAAAACAAAGGAGACTTATTAAAAGTTACTGGTGTAGTTGGCCTAATTACTTATGCAAACGGTATGAATCCAAATGGATTCTATTTGATTGATGAAACTGCTTCAATATATGTTTATGGTTTAGAAGCTACAGCTGAAGTAAAAGTAGGAAACAAAATTACTTTATGCGGCGAAAAAGATTATTATGTTTTAGATAGCGAATCAGCTAATGCTAATAAATTTGGTTATTTGGGTTGCTGCCAATTAAAGAATGGAAAAGTAATTGAAAATGACAAAGGTAATAATGCTTTTAATGAAGAATGGATTCAAACAAGTACTGTTAAAGAATTATTAGAAACTCCTGTTACTGAAAACATTACAACACTTATCTATAAAGTAACTGGTGTTATTAATAGAGTTGAAGGAACTGGATTTATTAACTACTATATTAATGATATTGATAATGAATTAGGTAGTTATGTTTATACAATGTGCAATGGTTCAGATTTTGATTGGTTAGATAAATATAATGGAAAATATTGTACGGTTTATTTAAGCTTACATAACTGTAAATCTACTGCATCAGATTGTTTCTTCCGTTTAATTCCTGTAAAAGTTGAAGAAACAACATTTACTATGACTAAAGATATGGTTAGTGAATATGCTGTTAAATATGTTGGATTGGGTCAATTCAATAAATCATATACTAGTGATCCTAATTTAGAATTATTAACTAGTGTTAGCAATGAGTTCTTAAAATTTAATGATGCTAAATTATCATATTCATCAAGCGACACAAAAGTTATTTCATTTAATGAAGTTGATGGAAAAGTTGTAATGAATACGGGTGATGAAGGCGTTGCTAAAGTTACTGTAACTGCAACTTATGAAGGTATTTCATATAGTGATGAAATCGAAATAACAGTAATTAAAATAAATGTTGGTGATACAATTACAATTAAAGAAGCAATTGATGCTGCAGACAATACTAAAGTTACCGTTCAAGGTGTAGTTGTTTCTTCTGTAGTTAATCGTGACGCATTCTATATTAGTGATGAAACTGGTATAATTGCTGTTACATGTGATGCTTCACTATTTAGTGAAATTAAAATCGGACACTTAATCGTAATTGAAGGAACAAGAGCCCACAATAAAAAAGATGATAGTACAGTAATAGGACAATCAATAATTAAAGATGCAAAACTAATAGTGAATTATTATGGTGAACACCAATATGAAACAAGTTATTTCATTAAAGATAAAACATTACAAGAACTTTATGATAAAGATGCCTATAAAGAAGACTGTACAACAAGTGTTTATGTTCTAGATGTTAATGTTGTTGTTGAGGCTACTGCGCATTATACAAATATTTATATTAAGAGTGTTGATGGCAAAACTACTTTAAGATTATATTGTTCTGGAGCTAGTCAATATGCATTCTTACAAGAATTTGCGGGAAAAACTGTTACTGTTGAACTTGCATTATGTAACTGGAACGATAAAAATTATTATACTGGATGTGTAATATCAGTTACTCATGAAGGCAAAAAGGTAATTAATGATTATAATTTCAAATAAGAATAATTTTCAAGACTTATAAAAGTTTTAAAATAAGAAGTGGTTTAGAAATAAATCACTTTTTTATATGGTTATTAATAATAAACAATAGATTTATTGGAATGATATAAAAGATGATTTACTTCTGGATCGTTTTTATCTATATTATTTAAAACCTATATAATATCTTTATAGTGTCTATAATTAAAATACTTGTATAGTGTTTATCTTATTATAATATATACTTT
>JAZNJG010000026.1:0-3170 GCA_045577945.1 Bacilli bacterium
ATTTCATAGAAAAAGATTTATTAAATGATTTTGGTTTTGATTCATTAAATATTATTTCATTAATTGTGGAAATTGAAGAAAAATTTAATATTGAATTTGAGGATGATTTTTTGGAAATGGAAAATATGAGGTGTCCAAAAATTATAATTGAATATATTGAAAGGAAATTAAAAAATGGATGAAATTAAAAAAATTATTAATTATGCATATGAAAATTCTCAATTTTATAAAGAACTATATACTAAAAGCGGTATAAATTTAGAATTATTAGCAAATAGTGAGCAAATAACTAAATATCTTCCAATTGTCAGTAAAGAAAATTTACGCGATAATTTAGATTTGATTGTCATTGATAAATTTAAATTCGCAAAAAGCAAAAATATTCAATCTGTGTATACTTCAGGATCTACTGGTTTAATGGTAGAAATTAAATGGTTAAAAGATGATTATTATAAATCAAATATAGAATTATGGAGGAAAAGAAAAAAATGGTATAATATTAATGCCAATTCAAAAAAAATTGATTTTCACGGGATTGTATATTGGGGAAGCAGACTAGCTAAGACACCTAAGATAACTTATAAAAATAATAATAGGACTCTTTCTTTAAGTAAATTTCATTTTTTAACTGAAGATATTCTTGAATATTATAAAGAAATAACTGAATTTAATCCGGATTGGATGTCTATACAACCAAGTTTAATTTTGAAGATGATCGATGTATTTGAAAATTACAATTTAAAACCATTTCCAACTTTGAAATATATTGAATTAAATGGAGAAGTTGTTACTGAATTTGCAAAAAAAAGGATTAAAAGTTTTTTTAATATACCTATTGCTAATATGTATGGAGCAAATGAGGTTAATGGGATTGCTTTGGAATGTCCTAATGGACATATGCATATATTAGAACAAAATGTTTTTGTAGATATAAGAAAAGATAATTATAAAAATAATACAATTTTAGTTACATCACTTAAAAATACAGTAACTCCAATAATAAATTATGACTTAGGAGATTTAGTTGAATTAGATTATATTGATTGTAAGTGTGGTGAGAGAGGAAGGATTATTAAGATAATAGCAGGTAGAATAATAGACATGATTAACATTGATGAAAAACATATGATAAATCCTTATATATTCTCTTTTGCTATAGAAAAAATAAATTCAATTTTTGAAGATCCGATTCTTGAGTTTAAAATATTGCAAAATGATAAAGATAAAATTATAATACTTCTTAAAGTAAAAAAAGAGTTTAAAAATTGGAAAAAAACTATAGAGGAAGAACTTCAAAATATTTTAAAAGAAATAAAGGAAATTGAGATATTAAAAATTGAAATTGTTTTTGTAGAAAATATACCACTAATAGGAAATAAATTTAAGATTTTTGAGAAAGGAAAGTATGTTCATGATAAATGATAAACCATTTATTCAAATATTTACAACATTTAATAAATATTTTTTATATGATGTAAACAAAAATGACTGTTTTGAAATTACAAATGAAGAAAAAATTATAATAGATGAATTAAAGGAAATAGGTTTAAAAAATTTCTATAATAAATATTTACATAGTGATGGAATTTATAAAAAAATTATTGATTTAATATCATTTGGCTATTTTCAGCCTAATTATATTGAAAAAATTGAACATCCTTTGACTAATTTTTGTGAAGATTATTTGGATGGACATTGTAGAGGATTAATTCTTCAAGTTACACAAAATTGCAATTTAAGGTGTAGATATTGTTCATATTCTGGAGATGGTAAATTAGATAGAAAACATAATAGTAAAAATATGGATTTTTTAGTCGCAAAAAGTGCAATAGATTTTTTCAAAATTAAGTCAAGAAAATCTGATGAAGTTCACATAGCATTTTATGGAGGAGAACCATTACTAAATTTTGATCTAATTGAGAAGTGTTTAAATTATATCAAAAAAAATTTTTATGACAAAATCGTTAAATTTAACATTACAACTAATGGTACTATAATGACGAAACATATATTAGATGTGCTAGCTATCCATGATGTTAAATTAACAATTAGTTTAGATGGTCCTGAAGTAATTCATAATAAAAATAGAAGATTTGCTACAGATGGTAAAGGAAGTTTTTCTAAAGTTATGGCTAATTTAGAATTTATAAAATCTGAAAACATAGAATATTTTAATAAATTAAATTTTAATGCTGTAATTGAAATGGATAATACTTTTGATAAAATTAATTTAGTAAAAGAATTTTTCGAAAGTAGTGATATATTTATAGATAAACATAAAATAATTTATTCTCTCGTTTCAGATAGAAGAATTAATAGAACTTATTATCAATCTATTGATTTTACAATTTACAGAAAAACAACTTATTTTAAAAATTTGATTGAGTATTTAAATCATCGTGAAATTGGATTTAATTTTGGAGACATGGAAGATCTTACAAATTATAAAGAAATATTAGAGTATAAGGCTCCTTTAAAAAAATGCGCACATCATGGAGGACCTTGTATGCCGGGACGAACTAGATTAATTGTAGATATTAATGGAAAATTAAGACCATGTGAAAAAGTAAGTGAGATATCAAAAAATTTCGTTATTGGAACAATAGATAAAGGATTTGATATTAACCAAGTAAAGAAATTGTTGAATATAGGGAAAATTACTGAAGAAGAGTGTAAAAAATGTTGGGCAATAAGATTATGCAAAATATGTGCTGAAAAAGCTGATGCAGGTAATGAACTATCTCCTGAACTTAAACTAGAGCGTTGTTCAATAATTAAAGGCGTTACAAGAGAAAAGCTAATTGATATAGCTTACTTGAAAAAAATGAAAGTATTATAATGGGTGATTATTAATGAAAAAAATATGTTTGTTTTCAATGAAACACGATGATTATGAATTGATAAAAGTAAGTAATTATTTTCATGATTTAGAAATTAAATATGTGTTATTTCCAACAGAAGATATTAAAGATAAGTCTACAATATTTAATTATGAAATAATGTCATATAATGATTTTGACAAAATATTAAATGAAATAGATTATGTTATTTTTGGAAAAACTTTTGATAAATCTTTTAGTGATATAGAAGAATTAATTCTTTTATCCTTAAATGAAAAAAAAGAAGTATATTGCTTTTGTCATTTAGAAGAAAAAATTTTAAAAAAAATA
>JAZNJG010000027.1:0-16087 GCA_045577945.1 Bacilli bacterium
TACCATTTTCAATTGATACTTCAAATTTATCTCCTTCTTGTAAATTTAAATTTTTTACAATTTCCTTTGGCAACGTGATTTGTGATTTCTTTCTTAATTCAATAATCATAATATCCTCCTCGTTGGAAATTCCTACTTTCCTACTATATTATATCATACGGAAATAAAATTATCAACTATTTTAAATAAAAAAGAATTCAAATTTCATTAATTGAACATAAACTAAAATATCCATAGAAAATAAAAAAATTGCATCCATTTGGATACAAAATCTTTTCAATAGGTAAACCTAAAAGGTTTTAGCCTCTATATTTAAACTATAAATATTATGAATCCAATAGAAATCTATTGATTTCTAATATTCGTATTAATTACTTATAGACAAACAAACTTGTTTGTTTTATTTAAATGGTGCGGGTAACAGGAGTCGAACCTGCACTCGTAAGAACTAGAGCCTAAGTCTAGCGCGTCTGCCAATTTCGCCATACCCGCATTTGCCCTATTATTATACCATATTTTTAGATTAATGCAAGGGCTTTTTAAAAATTTTTTAAAAAAAGTAATACTAATTTAATTTATCTAAGTATTCTATCACTTTATCAAAAAGAGGAGTTGTAAAGTAATTAGTAATTTCGTTTATTTTAACAAACATTCCTAAATCTAAATCTGGGTCATTTATAATAATTTCATCCTTATTAACTTTTATAGCCACATAGGCTATTTCTTTTTTTGTGTATGGATGAATTCTTGTACCTATTACTTCAACTACTTCACCATTTAAATTAGTTTCTTCTTTCAATTCTCTTATTGCAGTGTCAAAAATTGTCTCATTATTTTCAATTCCTCCACCAGGAAATTGCCACAGAAGTTTTCCTTCTCTTTGTGCTCTTCGAACTATAACAATTTCATCTTCACAATAGGCTATACACATCACTACTTCAACCATTTATTTCTCTCCTTCTATATAATTTTTTACTTTTTCAAAAATATTTGAGGTAATATATTCTTTATATTCACTTATATTTACCCATTTTGCTTCTTCATTTTCATAATCATCCCCATTAGTTATTTCCCCAGAAACATAATCTAAAGCACAATAATATGTGAGTGTTTTTGTGTCAGGATGAATTCTAGTACCTATTATATGATTAAAAGAAGTTTTTAAACCAGTTTCCTGATATACTTCTCTAATAATTTTCCTTTCAACAGTTTCAGATGGCTTAATTACACCAGCAGGAAATTGCCACAATAAATTTCCTTCTTTTGTTGCTCTTTTGACCATTGCTACTTTATTATTGTATTTACAAATCCCGATAGCAATTGTTAATTCATAAACCAAAGTATTAGAATTAGTTATCGTATGAAATTCATTAAACTCATCAATAGACATAATCAGACTTTTGTTTTTCATAAGATCATTTTCAAAAATTTTTTTACATAATTCTAAAGTGCTTTGATATTTATTTAGCATTATAGATTGGATAGTTCCTAATTGTAATTTTAATCCGGGAGTAAGCTTAACATTATTAAAATATAAAGCAAACATTTCTAAATTAGAGTCCACAGCATAATTTACTTCTCTTTTACAGTTTTTCGATAATACAAAGTTTTCAGTTACAAAAGCAATGAACAAACTACAATCTTCTAAATGTTGAGCGACAACCTCAGGCCAATCTTCTCCAACGTTAATACCCTCATCATACCAAATACGATATCCTCTTTTTATTAGCTCATTTATGATGGGTAGAACAATTTCCTTGTCATCATGACAATATGAAATGAAGATATATTTGTTTTCACCTTCATAAGGTTTAGTGTATGTAAAATCAGTCATAAATACCTCCAGGCCAATTTTATTATACTATAATTAGTTAGAGTTTAAAAGTAAAAAAGAAATAAAAATAGTTATTTAAGTTTTGAGCAAAATATGTTATAATATAAATGTTATGGAGGTATTCCTATGAAGAAATACGATTGTATAGTAGTTGGTGCAGGCCCAACTGGAATTTATGCTTGTTATGAATTAATGAGAAAATGCCCTGAATTAAAAGTTTTACTTGTTGATAAAGGTCCAGATATATTAAATAGACATTGTCCAATTTTAGAGAAAAAAATAAAGAAATGTCCAAAAAACTCTAAGGGAAACACCGGTTGCTATCCTAATTGTTCGATGACAAGTGGATTTGGAGGTTGTGGAGCATATTCTGATGGTAAATTTAACATTACTGATGAATTCGGAGGATGGATGAATGAATATATTCCGGAAGAAGAAGTACTTGAATTAATAAGATATGTTGATGATATTAATTTATTACATGGTGCGCCTACTGAATTAACTGACCCTACAACTAAAGAAGTTTATGAAATTGAAAGAAAAGGTATTAGTGTGGGTTTAAAGCTTCTTAAAAGTCAAGTAAGACATTTGGGAACAGAAGTAAATTTAAAAGTGCTTACTAGTATTAATCAAAAATTAAAAGAAAGTATTGAATGTATGTTTGCAACACCAGTTGACAACGTGATTATAGAAGACAATAAAGTTAAGGGAATCATTTTAGGAAATGGTGAAAAGATTTATGCTGATTATGTACTTCTAGGCGTTGGTCGTGGAGGAGCTGATTGGCTTCATAAAACATTAGAAAAACATGGAGTTAATTTTAAAAATAATAGAGTTGATGTTGGTGTTCGCGTAGAAACTAATGATATCATCATGGATGAAATCAATAAAAATTTGTATGAAGGAAAGTTTATATATAATACAAGTGTAGGAACCACAGTAAGAACATTCTGTTCAAATCCAAGTGGACATGTAGTAGTTGAAAATCATGAAGGAATTATGGTTTGCAATGGACATGCATATCACGATTTTAATCTTGGATCAAAGAATACAAACTTTGCTTTATTAGTGTCTCATGAATTTGAAGATCCATTTAGAGATCCTAATGAGTATGCTATGTCAATTGCTCATCTTGCAAATAAACTTTCTAATGGTGGAGTTATTGTCCAAAAATATGGTGATATCTTAAAAGGAAGAAGATCAACGAAAAAACGCATTGATGAAGGATTTGTAAGACCAACATTAAAAGAAGCAGTTCCTGGAGATTTAGGATTAATCTTACCATACAATACCATGAAATCATTAATAGAAATGGTTGAAGCGCTTAACCATGTAACACCTGGTATAGCAAGTGATCATACATTATTCTATGGTGTTGAAGCTAAATTCTATTCTGATAGAGTAGAAGTTGATGAAACATTCGAAACACAAATTAAGAATTTATATGTTGGTGGCGATGGTGCAGGTATTACTAGAGGTTTAGCACAAGCTGGTGCAAATGGTGTAGCTATAGCTAGAACAATTATAAAGAAGTTTAATAATAAATAAAATTCTATTTATTTAAAAGCAATAAGAAATAAAACAGGTTTAATATGATTAAATCTGTTTTTTTTAATAATAAAGATAAAAATATCTTGAAATATAATAAGATTAGTTGTATAATATTAGAAAACAATTGTTTAGGATAGGTGAACACATGTATACAAGTACAAGAAGCAAAATGAATATAAAAACAAGTCGAGCAATAATAGATGGTATTGCTAAAGATAAAGGATTGTTTGTTAAAAAGATTGAAAAGATATTTTCAAAAGAAGAGCTAATAGAATTATCAAAACTTTCATATCAAGAGTTAGCTTTTGAAATAATGGGACAATTCATAGACTTTGATAAAGAATCTTTGAAAGAAATAATAAAAAAATCATATAAAGATACATTTGAAGATGCAGAAATAGTTAAATTAAAATCATTTGGTGATTTGTCATTTCTAGAATTATATCATGGAAAAACGCTGGCATTTAAAGATGTTGCATTATCTGTATTACCTAATTTATTAAAGTATAGTAAAGTAATAGAAAATGAAAAGAATAAGTCTATAATTCTAACTGCCACATCAGGAGATACTGGTAGTGCAGCACTATGTGGGTTTAGTAAAGATGAGAATACAAAAATGATAGTTCTATATCCGACATATGGTGTAAGTAAAATTCAAGAACAACAAATGTTATCATTTGATAGCAAAAACCAAAAAGTCATAGGAATAGATGGAAACTTTGATGACGCTCAAAACTTAGTTAAAAGAGCCTTTAACGATGAGAGAAATAAAGATATGAATTTATCGTCAGCTAATTCAATTAATATTGGACGATTAATACCTCAAATTGTATATTATTTTTATTCATATTTTAATGTTATCAATCTAAAAGAAAATAGTGATAAAGAATTAGAAAAGATAAACTTTGTGGTGCCAACTGGAAATTTCGGAAATATCTTAGCAGGTTATATTGCCAAAAAAATGGGACTTCCAGTAAATAAATTAATTTGCGCATCAAATAGCAATAATGTTTTATATGATTTCTTTAACAAAAAAGAATATAATAAAAATAGAGATTTTATAAAAACAATTTCTCCATCTATGGATATATTAATATCATCAAATTTGGAAAGATTATTATATTATATCTTAGAAGATGATGAAGAAGTAAAAAAATTAATGGATGAATTACAGGAAAAAGGTTCATACAAGTTTAATAAAGACATAGATGAATTTTATTCTGAATATGCTTCAGAAAATGAAACATATAAAGGAATTAAGGAAGTATATGAAAAATATAATTATTTAATTGATCCACACACATCAGTAGGATATATAGTTTATAAAAAGTATTTAGAAAATGTAAAAAATCAATATAAAACAATTGTACTTTCAACTGCTCATCCATATAAATTTCCTCTTGCAATTTGTAAGGCTTTGAATATAGAATGTTTAGATGAGTTTGATGGGATAGATAAATTAAATAAGTTAACTAATGTTAAAATTCCGCAACCAATAATTGATTTACAAAATATAAATAGAAAGAAGATTTGGAAAAAAGAAGAAGCATATGAAAAATTATGCGATTTGATAAAGGAGCTACACAATGATTAAAATTACTGTGCCCGCAACTTCCGCAAACCTAGGCCCTGGCTTTGACTGCTTAGGAATTGCCTTAAACCTATATAATACGTTTTATTTTGAAAAAACCGAAGATGATTTTAAATATATTGATTTGCCAGAAAAATATTCAAATAGAAATAATTTAATCGTTAGAAGTTCACTAGAGACATATAAATATTTAGGAATAGAACCAATATATTATTCAATATTTAATGAAAGCACTGTTCCGATAGCAAGAGGACTTGGAAGTAGTGCAACTTGTATTGCGGCAGGAATTCTTGCAGCAGTAAAACTTTCAGAAAAAAATGTATCAATTGATGAAATGATATCAATTGCATCAAAACTTGAAGGTCATCCTGACAATACAACACCAGCTATAATAGGAGGATTAGTTAGTTGTGTTAATTCTAATAAGGTGTTATATAATAAATATAATGTTGATGATAGTTTGAAGTTTACAGTGGTGATTCCTCCATTTAAACTAAGCACAAATGAAGCTAGAGGAGTTTTACCAAAAACTCTAGGGTATGATGATGTTATCTTTAGTATGAGTAGAGCAATTAATATTCCTAAAGCTCTTGAAGAGGGAAACGTTGAAATGCTATATCATTTATTAAAGGATAAACTACACCAACCATATAGATTTGAACTAATTAAAGGATCAAAGAGTTATCTAAATTTTTCAAAAAAGAATAAAATACCATTTTGTATTAGTGGTTCTGGCTCAACTATGTTATTTATCTCAAAAGAATCAATTATTGAAAAATTACAAAAAATAAATGATAGTTATGAGGTAATGGAATTAAAAGTAGATAGTGGAGGAGCTAAAATTGAAGAATGATTTTTTAGTGGTTCATAAAAGCATAGTACCAGAAAATTTTATAGCAGTAATTGAGTCAAGAAAACTAATAGAATCAAGCGAATATAGTATTAGTGAAGCTTGTAAAAAAACAGGAATAAGTAGAGGAACATATTACAAATATAAAGATTATGTTTTTTATCCTTCAATAGAGTTTGGCAAAAAGGCAATTATTTCTTTTTTCTTAGAAAATAGTAAAGGAATATTATCTAATATTTTAAATTTGATAGCTCAAGAGGGTGGTAATGTCTTCACAATTAATCAAGATATGCCTATTAATAATGTTGCGTATGTAACAATGACAGTTGATGTAATTGATATGACCGAATCATTAAATATTGTTTTAGAAAAACTAAAGAAATTAAATGGCGTTAAGAATGTAAAACTCGTAGCAATCGAATAAATAAGATATTAAATATATAATTAATATAAAAAGCATATGAAAACATAAAAAAGAATTTCAATCATGGAGTGTTAAATGAAAAAAAAGAATATCGCAATATTAGGATTAGGAACAGTAGGATATGGTGTATATGATATTGTTTCAAAATCAGAATATCTTAAAGACATTAATGTAAAATATATTTTAGATAAAGATTTATCAAAGCAGGAATTAGTCAAAGGTGAGGTAACTAATTCAATTGATGAAATTTTAAACGATAATGAAGTAGAAGTAATAATTGAATGTATGGGAGCAAAGGATTTTTCATATTACTGTATTAAGGAATCTTTGTTGAAGGGAAAAAGTGTGGTGACTGCCAATAAAGAAGTTGTAGCAGCACATATAAAAGAATTAACAGCTATTAAAGAATCTAAAAATGTTTCGTTATATTATGAGGCAAGTGTAGGTGGAGGAATTCCAATTATTAAACCATTGTTTAATGCCTCTTTAATAAACGATATAGATGAAATAAAAGGCATTTTAAATGGCACTACAAACTTTATCCTAACTAAAATGACAAATGAAAAGATGAGTTTCAAAGATGCGCTAAAATTGGCTCAAGATTTAGGATTTGCTGAAGCTGACCCAACTGCTGATTTAGAAGGTCTTGATATGGTTAGAAAAATAGCGATTTTATCAAGTATAGCATATAAGTATGAAGTTGATCCTGAAAAGGTTTATCATTATGGTATAACAACATTAAACGAAAAGGATATAGAATTTGCTGAGAAAAACAATAAAAAGATCAAACTATTAGCCAGTTCTAAACTTGTTGGTAATGAAATTGAATTAAGAATAGAGCCAGTATTAATAGAAAAGGGACAAATGATTAGTTCTGTAGATTATGAATTTAATATTATTGAAGTAAATTGTTCATATAATGATAAATTAATTTTCTATGGCAAAGGCGCTGGAAGGTATCCTACTGCAAATGCAATGGTTAATGATTTAATAATGGTTTTAAATAATGACAAGAATTATACTTTTATTGAAGAAGGAAACAAATCAATAAAACAATTAAATAGTAATAGCAAATATTATTTGAGAGTAAAAGATTTAAAGAATATAAACAAAGATATTATAGATATAATTGATAACAATCAAATTATAACAAAAGAAATTAATTTCAAAGAAATAAATAACATACTAAACGATGTTTTCTTCTATGCAAAAATAGATTAAGAATTGCATAGATAAATGAATTAGGAGGAAAATTATGAAAAAATATAATGTTGCTGTAGTTGGTGCTACTGGAGTAGTAGGAAGTACATTCTTAAAAGTATTAAAAGAATATGAGTTTCCAATAAATGAATTAAGATTATTAGCTTCTAGCAGAAGTGCTGGTAAAGAAATAGAATATGATGGTAAAAAAATTACTGTTCAAGAATTGAACAAAGATTCTTTCAAAGGAATTGACATAGCGTTATTTAGTGCGGGAGGAAGCGTATCATTAGAATATTGTCCTATTGCAGCCGCAGCTGGAGCCGTTGTAATTGATAACTCATCTGCCTGGAGAACTGACCCAACACTTCCTTTAGTAGTTCCTGAAGTAAACCCTCAAGATATTAGAAACTATGGGATAATATCAAATCCAAATTGCTCAACAATTCAATCAATCGTGCCAATTAAAGCATTAGAAAAATATGGTTTGAAGAGAATTAACTATACATCATATCAAGCAGTAAGTGGAAGTGGTATGAAAGGTATTAATGATTTAAATAACACTTTAGAAGGGAAAGAAAATGCATTCTATCCATATCCAATAGCTAAGACATGTATTCCAGAAATTGACAGCTTTTTGGATAATGGATACACTAAAGAAGAAATGAAGATGGTTAATGAAACTAGAAAAATGCTTCATAATCCAGATCTAGCTGTTTCTGCAACTTGTATTAGAGTACCTGTTCCAAATTCACATGGAGTTTCAATAATGGTGGAATTGGAAAAAGATTTTGAGTTGGATGAAATTAGAGAATTGTTTGCAAATTATCCTGGATTAAAATTAGTTGATGATCCAAAGAACCACATCTATCCAGTCGCAACAATGGCAAATGGTAATGATTTAATCTATGTTGGACGAATTAGAAAAGATCTAAGTGCTAAGAACACTTTATTATTCTATACTGTGGCTGATAATATAAGAAAAGGAGCTGCCTCAAATGCAGTACAAATAGCACAATATATAGTTAAAAACAATATGTTATAAAAAATAAAAGAGCATTCTATTGATGCTCTTTTTTATTATATAATTATTTACTTTCAACTAATGTTTTATCGTCATTGTTTTGATTTGGCTGAGTTTCTAAATAAGTTTCATTAACATGACTCTCACCAATTTTTGATAGTGTCAATTTAACTAAAATAGGTCCAAATAGTTCATAGAAGAAAATACCAGCTAAAACTATAGTTTGAATTGTAGCTCCTAGTTCACCTAATTCTGCAGCAGCACTAATAACCATGCTAATAGCAACACCACCTTGAGGTAGTAGTGTAATGCCTAGATAGTTTCGAACATTTTTACTAGATTTAGAAAGTGCGGCTCCAAGATAGGCTCCCACGTATTTTCCAATAATTCTCGCAATCACGTAAATAATACCTACTATTCCAGCGCTTAACAAAATATTGAAGTTTAATTCTGCTCCAGCTAAAGTAAAGAATGCAATCATTAGTGGAGGAGTAAATTTATCAATAACTCTAGTTTGAGTTTTAAAAGACTCTTTATCAATCATATTTGTTAATACGATTCCGATACTCATAGGCACTAAAATAGAAGATAAGCCAAAATAGTGAGATGCAATAACAGAAATAAATACACTTATTAATGTAATAGTTAGATATGTATCATTTCTATCGTGTTTAGTAAAGTTTTTAATTACTTTATTAGATAATATACCTAAAATAAATCCAATAATAGCACCTAACACTATTGAAAGAGAAAGTTCAATAAGTGGTGTTAATAATGCATCTGCAAAATTAATATCATTCCCAGATTGAATAGCCTTGGAAAGGGATAAACAAATACCAAAAATAATAATACCAGCACCATCATCAAGACCAACCACAGGAAGTAATGTATCTGTAACTTCACCTTTACATTTATAAGTCTTTACAATCATCATTATTGGAGCAGGAGCAGTAGCACAAGCTATAGCACCTAGCATTAATGCTAACGCAAGATCAGATTTAAAGATATAAACAGAAATTAAAACCGTTAATGTTGTCAATAGCGCTTGGACTATAGTAATGATAAGAATTTGTTTAGAACTCTTTTTATATTTTGGTAACCATAATTCCATACCTATTGAGAAAGCAATAAAACCAATTGCAATATTAGAAATGATTTCCAAACCATCCATTACTATATCATCGACAAGGCCAAATACAGGCCCCATTAATACCCCCGCAATTAAGTAACCTGTAACAGCAGGAACGCCAATTTTTTCAGCAAGTTTTCCTAAGAATAGTCCTAAGAAAATCATCACACACAACATAATTAAATAATAGTAAGGATCCATAGGAGTTTCCGAACTAATTATATCTGAAATATTAAATAAAGATAAATACATATTAAATCACCCGCGTAGTATTATAGTACTTTTTGTCATATTTGTTAAGTTGAAAACATTTTCTATTTAGGTAATATTTTTAAATAATTATAACTTTCATAATTTTATTTTATCATATTTCATAAAAGACTTTTAAAAGTTCAAAAAAAAGTGTATAATATATAAAAAAAGGAGAATGTTATGTATAATAAAACGTTTATAGGTGATTATGTAAATTTATACGGCATAAGTATTGCTGTGGGAATATTATTATGTATTTTTGTTTTGAGATATTTGGGTAAAAAACAAAAAGTGGATAGCAAATTCTTAGATTTTGTTGAAACATTAGGTTATGCTGTTATACTAATTGGATTTTTCTCTGCTGCATTATTCCAAGCAGTATATGATTGGATTGAAACAGGAACTTTTAGATTGTTTGATAGTGGATTAACATTTATAGGTGGTTTAATTGGTGGAGCTGGCTCTTTCATCTTGATATACTATTTCATGAGAAAAAAACTAACTGGTAAAATAATTGATATTTTACCAATTGCTCCTGCATGTATTGCTATAGCTCATGCCTTTGGAAGATTAGGTTGTTTCTTTGCTGGTTGTTGCGGAGGAAAACTTGCTCAAGAAGGAGACTTATTCTATTTTCTTGCTATGAATTTCCCTCAATCTTCACAACTACCAGGATTAAGATATCCAACGCAATTATTTGAATGTATTTTCTTACTAATATTATTTGCAGTTATTTTTTTCCTTGTTTTAAAGAAAAACTTTAAATATGGATTTGTAGTATATTTAGCAAGTTATGGTGTGTGGAGATTCTTTATCGAAATTCTAAGAGATGATTCAAGAGGTTCATTTGTTCCTGGATTAACGCCTTCTCAATTCTGGTCAATAATTATGGTTATAGGAGCTATTCCAGTGTATTTCTTGTTAAGGTATTTATTAAAAACAAGAAAAAATAATGATGAAAATAAACTTAATGAAAGAATTCTTGTGGACGAAAATAAATAAAATAATTTAAATCAGTAGAAATGAATTTAATCTACTGATTTTTTTATTTAAATAGCAAAAATTTGAGACAAAATAATAATTTAAATTAAATAAGTTTTATGATATAATATTAAACGATAGATATTAATATAACAATATAATGTTATTATATTACTAATTTATATTTATAATTAATTTATATTTATAATATAGAAAAGGAGTACAAGTATGAAAATATTGAATAGTTTAATTAAAGTATTAGTAATAGTATTAACATTTGCATTTATAGCTTGTGGTGAAGTAGAAGCTAGTATAAATGTAAAAGAAAAAGGTAAGACAGAATATTTTGTTGGGGAACAATTTAATCCTGAAGGATTCATATTAGAAGTGAATACAGGAAAAGCATCTTTTAATACGCAATTAACAGAAGAAATGTATGAAACGCCTGTGTTAGATAGTGCTCAATCATATGATATAAAGATAAATTATTCAAATGGAGAAGAAACACTATCCACAACAATTACAATTAATGTTATTGATGATGATTATGAATTAGTAATAAAGGAAAATGGAAAAAAAGAATATTTAGTTGGAGAAAAATTTGATATAAGTAATTATTCTTTTGAGAAAAAATATTTAAGTGGGAAGATAGAAAGTATAGAAAATTCCTTACTAACTGTAGAAGATATTAATTTTGAAGATGAAAAAGAGTATCAAGTAACTATTACAGATGGAACTAAAGAATTAAGGATTAATGTTTTGGTAGTAGAAAACAAGATAGTTTCTGTTGAAATGAAGAGTCAAGCTAAACTACAATATTTAATCGGAGAATCGTTTGATGTTAATGGTTTTGAATTGGAAGTTACATATTTAGACGGAACAAAAGAAATTATTCCTTTAGCATTAGAAATGATCGATTTTACTGATGCTTTTAATAAACCTGGTACAAAAGAAATTTCTTTAAAAGAATATGATTTAAAAATTATAGTTGAAGTTACTGATTTGAGACCTGTGGAATTAGTTTTAAAAGAACCAGGAACAAATGTTTATACTATTGGAATAGATTTAGACCTAAGCGGATATAAATTTGTAGTGGTATATAGCGACGGAACTGAGAAAAAAGTAACTTTAAATTTAGAAAATGTTGATGTTTATCAATTTGAAGAAAATGCCACTGATGAGCCGATTTATGTTACTGTAAATGCTAAGTATAATATTGATGGTGTGGAACTTAAAACTTCATTTGAAGTTACAGTATTATCAGAATGGGATTATGAAACTTATATCGGTGAGAAAGAAGCAAAAATAGTTATTGATGAAATAATTGAAGAAATGGATAAGGCATTTCCAAAGGAAACACAGGAAGATATAGTATTTCCAGATAAAAATAAATATGGATATGATTATGTTATCGTTTATACTACATCAAATATGGATGTAATCTCTGGAACTGGTAAAGTAGAACCCCAAGAAGAAGATGTAGTTGTTACAATTACAGTGAAAATTAAAAATGATTATTTACCAACTGAAAAAACATGGGACATTTTAGTTAAGGGTTTAGGACCAGTAGTTTTAAGACCTTGGGTTGAAACAGAAAAACATATATTTGCATATTTCTATGAAGGAACTTCTCAAGTAATGACTGAAAGAGATGCAAAAACAGTTGATGTAATTAATTATTGTTTTGCTAGAGTAAATAGTGGAAAACTTGACATTAGCGGATTAAAGAATTTTGCTGAAAATTTAAAATTAAGAAGATCTACTGGTGTTAGAGTGTTATTATCTGTAGGTGGTGGAGGGACAGGATCATTAGGTTTTAGTGATGCTTGTTTAACACAAGAATCTAGAAAAGTATTAATTGACTCAATGATGGAAGTATTAAAGAAATATAGATTTGATGGATTTGATTTGGATTGGGAATATCCAGCATGGGTTGGATTATCTGATTCAAGACCTGAGGATAAAAATAATTTCACGTTACTATGTAAAGAATTAAGGGAAGCAATGGATGAATATAAAGAAGGACTTTTACTTACTTCGGCTGTAATTGGAGGTCTAAATATTGAAAGATTCTACGATGCCCCACAATTAAATAAATATTTGGACTATATACATTTAATGACATATGATTTAAATAATGATGGTATTGCTTCACATCATACGAATGCTTTTGATGGAAGAACTTATTCTGCTGAAGGAGCTATAAATACATATCATAATGCAGGATTTGACTATAGTAAATTAGTTATTGGTGCTGCTTTCTATGGTAAAATTTCTAAATTAGCTTCTAAAACATCAGCTGATATAAGTGTACTAAACAAAGCAGTTGCTAAAGACTCTTCTGGCAAGTATGATACAAAAACAATTTCGTTTACATCAATTTATGAAACATATATGAAAGACTCTTCATATGTAAAAGTATATGATGCCGCAAATGGTGCATATTTCCTAACAAATGGAGAATACTTTATAACATATGATGACCCTGATGCAATAGAAAATAAAATGCAATTAATAAAATTATATAATATTCAAGGAATTATGTTCTGGGATTATGGCTCTGATCAAACAGGAATATTACTTAGAAAAATAGAATCAGGTATTGACTCAATAAATATGGGAAGATAATTATATATTTATTTAATCTAGTTTAATATAATCCAGAAGTTAAATAATACAAAAGTTAACATAATAAATAAGTTAATGAAGTAATAGAGTAATTAAGTAATTAAGTAATAAAGTAATTAAGTAATGAAGTATAGAAAAGGATAATAAATATGAAAAGAATCCATATGATGATAGGCATTCCGGGAAGCGGAAAAACTACATTTGTTAATAAGTTTGTTAAGGAAAATAATTATAAAGTTGTGTCAACCGATATTGTAAGATTAAACAACAAAGGGATTGATGAAAAAGAAGTATGGCCAACTGTTTATAAAATGATTGGAGATATTTTGAAGAAAGAAGATGATGTCATCTTTGATGCTACCAGCATCACAAAAAAGGTAAGAGATCGTTTTAAAGAAAATGTTAACAACTTTATAGAAAGTTATGAATTGATAGGTTATTTCTTTCCAACGCACTATTCAGTTTGCGAAAAAAGAATTGATGCGAGAAACAAAAAAGAGAATGAATTATTTTTGCCATTGGAAGTCGTAGAATCTTATGGTAAGGCAGTTTATCCTCCGATGTATGAAGAAGGATTTAGTGAAGTTAAATTGATAAGTAATGTACCTGATTTATTAGAAGGTATGGTTGAAGACGGATATCAAGGATATGCTTTATACTTTAAAGAAGGAAATGATATTTTAGAAGAGTACAGTGGATTTGCTAAAATTGGAACTGATGAACCTATTAGAAATGATACAAACTTTAGATTAGCAAGTGTCACTAAACAATTTATTGCTTATGCTATATTAGTTTTAGTAAATGAAAACAAGTTAAAATTAGAAGATGTATTATTTAATATTTTTGATGATATGCCAGAATATACAAAAACTATTACAATTAGAAATTTATTAAATCACACATCTGGAATCTATGACTATGAAGATATGGAGCATACAGATGAACAAGTACAAGATGAAGATATATTGGATTTTATAAAAGGAACTAATGGTCAATATTTTGAAACTGGTTTTAAATATCAATATAGCAATACCGCATATGTGTTATTAGGTTTGATTATTGAAAAGAAATCAGGTATTAAGCTTGGGAAATTCCTTAAAGAAAAAGTATTTGATAAATTTAATATGACAAATTCACAATTAAATTATGAACCTATTACGGAAATCACACCAAGGGCGTATGGTCACCTAAGAGAAAATGGGAAATTAGTGATGAAAGATCAATATTGGTGCAGCGCAACTTGTGGTGATGGAGGCATATATTCCTCAATTAATGACTTAAAAAAGTGGTTAAAGAATATTAAAAATCTTGAAAAAGAATTTAAAATAATGGAGGAAACTCATATAGTTAATGGTAATGATATTGAGTATGGCATGGGTATCAGAATAAAGAACATTAATGGACACAGGCTTGTTTATCATTGTGGTTCTACAATTGGAACTAATACTATTATAGGATTTATTGATGATCTTGATATAGAATTTATTTTCTTAACAAATAATGGAAATAAGGATACCGAAGTATTTTTATCTAACATTAGAAAAAGAATAGGTAATAAATAATGAAAATCTTATTGACGTATTTTGAACCATTTGATGGGAGAAATGAAAATGTATCTAGATTAGTAGTTAAAAATATAGAACAAACATATGATAATATAGATGTATTGTCTATTCCAGTATCTTGGGAAAAAGCTTTTGTGGCATTAAAACCTGTGATAAATAAATATAATTATATTATACTATGTGGAGAAGCAAAACATAGAAATAATACAATGATGGAATACATTGCGATAAATCTGATGAATGCTAATATACCTGATAATGATGGGATTGTAAAGATAAATGAAAAAATTAGTAATGTAGAAGCATATGCTACAAAATTTGATGTTTTTGCTATTTCTAAAAAAACAAACATCGAAGTATCATTATCTGCTGGTAGTTATCTATGCAATTATCTATATTATAAGTCATTAGAATATATTGAAATGAATAAATTGAATTCAAAGTGTATGTTTGTTCATTTTCCTATTCCATATGATGTAAAATATGAAAATCAATTACTTAAAATAATAGAAGCCATATCTAAAGATTAAATATTAATTGATATATTATAGGAGTGTATTTTACACTCCTTTTATAATTACACAATAGTAAAATAATATTTTTAAAAAAAATAAAAAAACACTTGCATTATTATATCCAATATGATATAATATTAGAGCAATGGTCCTGTAGTGTAGCGGTTTATCACGTCTGCCTGTCACGCAGAAGATCGCGGGTTCGATTCCCGTCAGGACCGCCATTTGTGCCTATAGCTCAATTGGATAGAGCGTCTGACTACGGATCAGAAGGCTGGGGGTTCAAGTCCTCTTGGGCACGCCATTTGTTTAAGTAGATTATTGACAATTTAGCCAATTTGGTTTATAATAGTTTGGCACATAAATTTAGTAATTCGGGAAATAGCTCAGCTTGGTAGAGCGCTTGGTTTGGGACCAAGATGTCGCAGGTTCGAATCCTGTTTTCCCGACCATTTGCAGGTATGGTTTAATGGTAGAACAACAGCCTTCCAAGCTGCTAGTGCGAGTTCGATTCTCGTTACCTGCTCCATAATGATAAACAAA
>JAZNJG010000028.1:0-2455 GCA_045577945.1 Bacilli bacterium
TTTTCCTCCTTCCTGATTTTGCCGAGAAGATATACCGCTACACCGCAAGCTCCGCTAATCAGTATGTAAAATATCGTTGAGAACTTTACAGCAAATAATGAAAATAAGATCATACAGATAAGTGTTATCGAAATAATAATCATGTTAAATGTGGTTTTCTTCATCTGCTTCAGCATCTTCAGTCCTGCTGTAAGGATTAGATATACCACACATATCTGAATCCCTTTGAAAGCGTACGCAACCAATGTAAATGAAAGAAAGGCATCAAAAAACAGCGATATAGCATAGATAATAACAAAAGACGGAATACAAATGCCAAGCGTAGCAATCATTGAGCCGATCATTCCAGAATTTCTGTATCCTATGTAAGTTGCTGCATTAATGGCAATAGGACCGGGCGTGGATTCGGCAATCGCCGCAATGTCCAAAAATTCATCTTTATTAAGCCATTTCTTTTTTTCTACGAACTCATTTTCAAGCAGAGCGATCATGGCATATCCACCGCCAAAGGTGAACAATCCTATTTTCAGCATTGTCAAAAAGAGTGAGAGGTAGCCTTTTACTTTCCTCATAAGAGCCTCCATTTATCCAACTTATAAATTCTTATTTATCGATGTCTTTATTCTAACACAAAATTTACTTTAATTCAATCTGTTTTACATGGGCAAAAGAAAACTCGACTTGTGAAAAGTCGAGTTTTATAAAATATTCAATTAAAATCCCTAAGAATGATGCCCTTATGACTATACTTTTAATATAAAATTATTTATTCATTACCATTTATTAAATATTGTTTTTAAAGCACTTTTTTCTAATCTTGATACTTGTGCTTGTGATATTCCTATTTCCTCTGCTATTTCCATTTGTGTTTTACCTTCATAATATCTTTGAGTAATTATTTGTCTTTCTCTTTCTGATATTTTCTTCATTCCTTTTTCAATTGTTAGTTCTAAAATTCTTTTATCCTCGGTATTTTCTTCATCCATAATTTGATCAATTAAATATATTTCATCATTTCCGTTAGAATATATTGGAGTATATATAGATATTGGATCTTGTATTGCGTCCATTGCAACGATTATATCTATTTCTTCTACTTCTAAAGCCTTACTAATTTCTAAAGTTGTAGGTTCTCTTTGATTTGTCTTTTGAAATTCTTCTTTGTATTGCAATACTTTATATGCTATATCTTTTAATGATCTTGAAACTCTTATTGGTGAATTATCCCTTAAGTATCTTCTTATTTCTCCAATTATCATTGGTACAGCATATGTTGAAAATCTTACTCCATGAGTTATGTCAAAATTATCTATTGCTTTTAATAGTCCCATACATCCAACTTGAAACAAATCATCTAAGTTTTCCCCGCGATGAGCAAATTTTTTTATTACACTTAATATAAGCAACAAGTTTCCATAAACAAGTTCATCTTTTGCTTCCTTATCTCCCTTTTGCGATAATTCTAGTAATCTCATTGATTCCTCATTACTGATTGCTTTTAATTCAGAAGTGTTTACTCCTGTAATCTCTACTCTATTTCTCATAACAATTATCCTCCGATTATTATTATGGAAATAAATCAGCTTTTTTATTCAGTGAAAGGTCTCTTCACAATAATATTTATAAAAAACTTTAAGAGATTTTTATTTTATTATTAATTTCTTTTCTCATTTTGTCTAATATTCTTTTTTCTAAACGAGATATGTAAGATTGAGATATGCCTAACAGGTCAGCTACTTCTTTTTGAGTTAAAGCTTCTTTGTCAAATAAGCCATATCTTAAAACAATTATTTCTCTTTCTCTAGGTCTTAATTTATCTAAAGCCCGATATAAATCTTTAATTTGTTCATTTTGTAACATATCATCTATTACCAAATTATCTTCACTTGTTAAAATATCAGCTAATACCATTTCATTTCCTTCACTGTCTACAGACAATACTTCATCAAGTGAAATTTCTTGTCTACTTCTGTAAGTTTTTCTCAAGTACATTAATATTTCGTTCTCAATGCATCTTGAAGCATAAGTTGCTAACTTTATATTTTTATCTGCTTTAAATGTCTGGACTCCCTTTATCAAACCCATTGAACCAATACTTACTAAATCTTCCATATTTATTTTAGTTGATTCAAATTTTTTGGCTAAATATACAACGAGCCTTAAATTGTGAATTATCAAAGTATTTCTTGCTTCTAAATCCCCATTTGTTGATTTATCAATTAAAATCCTTTCTTCTTCCTCATCTAGTGGTGGCGGTAAAATATTGGTACTATTTATGTAAAAACAATACCCCTTTTTCTTTAAAATCAATTTCCTAAATAATTTTATCACTTCTAATCTCCCTTCTTATAGAAATAGTAATGGACTTAATAAACAATCATATTCTATATTTACATTTGTAAATAAAATATACACATCTTTTATTATTATTTTATTTTTTCCTTGATTAATTAAT
>JAZNJG010000029.1:0-3623 GCA_045577945.1 Bacilli bacterium
TAGTACTTCAAATTTACCTAAATATAATAGTTTCATTACTGTAATATAATCACCTTTGTATAAATCTTTATTATTATTTTCATTTGTGAGACATTCTTTGCAGATTAATCCGCCATCTATAATAGAAAAGTAATCCACTTCTTTCTTTAAACATTTAGTGCAACCTTTAAAATTCGGGCCAATTCCCAATAGATAAAGTAATTTGAGTTTAAATATTAAATAATAATATTTAGATATTATTATATTTTCACAATTCATTTTATTTAAACAAAAAGATAATAATTCATATAAATTAGTACAATTATTAACATGCTCAAAAGTTTGATATGTTTTTTTTAACATATCCACAGCAAGAGTTAACAAGTCATAGTTATTTTTTATAAATCTATATGTTTCAATAATTGATGCAGAAGTTAGTATATCAAATGTATTTTTCTTACTTTCATTATAACCAAAATTAAGTTTTTGTAATTCTTGAGAATATGAATAGTTTTTACTATTAAAGTTGCATGAGGATTTAACTAATAATGATTTTAAAGAATCTTTTGTTAAGACATAGATAATTTTTGAATTTTCTTGATATTTAATTTGATTAATAACAATTCCTTCTATTAAATCCATATGATCTCTTTATTATGATTATTTTATATCAGAAAAGTATCCTAATTTTTTTAATGAAGAAGGTTTATCTCTCCATTTATTCTCCACTCGAACCCATAGTTCTAAGTATACTTTCATACCTAGAAACATAACAATTTCTTTTCTGGCTAATGTTCCAATTTGTTTTATCATTTGGCCACCTTTACCAATTATAATTTTCTTCTGAGAATCTCTTTCAACAACAATAACAGCGTTAATATTTACTAAGTTAGGATTCTCTTCGTCAACTTTTAAATGTTCTACAAATGTTGCTACTGAATGAGGAACTTCTTCTTTAGTAAGCATTAATACTTTTTCACGAATTAATTCCGCAATTATAAAATTCTCAGGATGATCAGATATTTGATCTTCTGGATAATAAATTGGTCCTTCATCTAAACTATCTGAAATATAAGATAATAAATCAGTAACTTTTTCCCCAGTTAAAGCGCTAATATAAAATACATTATCAAATTCTACATTATTTGTGAATTTTGAAACACTTTCAATTAATTTGTTTTTATTTTTTTCATTTATTAAGTCAATTTTGTTAACTACTAATACTTTTTTTGTATCAATTTTTTGTAAAACATTTAAAACATAATCATCACCAGCACCATATTCGCATGTTGCATCAACAAGTAGCATAATCATATCTACTTCATCTAATGATGAGTAAGCCTCTTTATTCATAAAATCTCCAAGTTTATTTTGAGGTTTATGAATCCCTGGAGTGTCAATAAAGATAATTTGTTCTTTATCCGTTGTATATATTCCTTGAAGTTTATTTCTCGTCGTTTGAGGTTTAGGACTAATAATTGACACTTTTTTTCCTAATACATTATTAATAAATGTTGATTTTCCAACATTTGGTCTTCCAATAATAGCTACAAATCCTGATTTGAATTTTTCCATATTATAAATCTTCTCCATTAAAATTATAAGGTAATAAATCTTTTACAGTTACTTTAATTGTACTCATATTTAAATTAGTCAAATAAACAGGAATATTTAAATCTAAGAGTTCTGTCATAACTTGCCTACATGCTCCGCAAGGCGAAATTGGTCTGTCTGTATTACCTATTACTAAAAATGCTTTAATATTTTCTTTTCTAATGCCTTCTGAATATGCTTTAAATAATGTAGTTCTTTCTGCACAATTACATAATCCATATGAAGAGTTTTCTATATTGCAACCATAATATACTCTTCCGTCATCAAGTAACATACTAGCTCCTACTTTAAAATTAGAATAAGGAACATATGCATTATTATACCCTTTCAAAGCATTTTCGTAAAGTAAATCAAAAATGTTATCAGAACCTTTTTTCATTATAACAGTTTTATTAAAATTATTCATATATTACCTCTTATAATTTAAAAAATTTAAAAATTCTTCTTGTTTAGCAAACATTATTACTTCGTCATTTTTTTCAATATGATCATAGCCATGTAAATGTAATACACCATGAACTAAAAGAAAAGCAAATTCTCTTTCTATACTATGTCCGTATTCTGTTGCTTGTTCATAGACTTTATCAATACATAGAAAAATATCTCCCGCATAGTTATTATCTTCTTCAATATCATCTTCATCTGCTTCAAAACTTATAACATCTGTTGGATAGTCCTTATGTCGGTATTCTAAATTTATCTTATGAATTTCATCTTTGTCAACAAGAATTAATGAAATTTCTTTATTACTTTCATATTTTTCAACATCTTTAATTATTTTTTCAAAATCAAAATTAATTTCTTTGTTATAATTATTAAATAAATTAATTATCATATTTCACCTGTTAATTATTATCATATTTCTCTATAATTTTAAATACTAATGGATGTCTCATAACATCTGCTTTTTGGAATTTTACAATTTTAATACCTTGAATATCTTTTAATAAATTCACTGCTTCAATTAATCCAGAAGTATTTTTATTTTGCAAGTCGATTTGCGAAAGATCTCCAGTAACAATCATTTTTGAGCCAAATCCTAAACGAGTCAAAAACATCTTCATTTGAGTTTGTGTGGCATTTTGAGCTTCATCAAGAATAATAATAGCATTATCTAATGTTCTACCTCTCATATATGCTAGTGGAGCAACTTCAATTGTACCTTTTTCCATTAATTTTGTTACTTGTTCTTTTCCAATTGCTTCATTTAAAGAATCATAAATCGGAATAAGATATGGATCAATTTTTTCTTTCAAATCTCCAGGTAAAAATCCTAATCTTTCTCCCGCTTCAACAATTGGTCTAACTAAAATAATTCTTCTTGCTTTGAAAGTTTTTAAATATTTCAATGCAAACATTACAGCTAAAAAAGTTTTACCTGTACCTGCAGGACCAATACCAAATACAATATCATTATCCTCAAGTGATTTTATGTATATTTTTTGATTAAGTGTTTTTGGAAATATTGTTTTTCCAGAAACAGTAGTAATCAAATTATCTTTCTTCAAATAGAGTTTAGTAATTGCATCAACGTTGTCATCATCAATATTATTTATAATGCTGTAGACATCATTAGTAGTTAACTCAATTTTATTTAAAATTAAAGATTCCATTGCTTTAAAGATATTAATTAATCTATATTCACATTGTAAATCATCCTGCCTTAAATATACGCAATGTTCATTTATAAAAATCTCTATCTTTAAAGAAGATTCAATTGCTTTTATATATGTATCATTTGCCCCTCTTAAAGAAAGTTCATCAACTTGATTATTTAATTCATATATTTTCTTTGATTCAATCATAATATCACCTTTTAAATATTATATCACATTTTTAAAAATTTTAAAACATTTTATTCATAACTTATAAACTCAGTTATATCTATTATTTTATTTACTTTATAATGTATTTGAAAATATGTTTCTTTATCTACAATATTTATATCTTTTATAGAAATAATCTTTTCAAATTTATATTTTTTATTTTCATTAAATAGGTAATTTATTTTATTTATACCTATATTAATT
>JAZNJG010000030.1:0-3032 GCA_045577945.1 Bacilli bacterium
ATTATAGAATTCTTTAAACTTATTGAACAAACAAAAACAAGAAATATATCTGGTGAAATATTAGTGCAAAGATATAGAGAATATCAAAATATTTTGAAAAGTAAAATATTAGAAAAGAAATATGATAAAATGTTATATGAGAAAAGTAAAGTGTCTATATATCAAACATTAAAACCATATCTAAATAAATAGTTTAATAATCTTTTGTTTCATCATCTAAAATGGAATAATCAGAATTATCACGAATTCTTAAATAGTTTTCTAGCCTTACAATTCTTTTAGCTAAATTATTAATTCTTCTACGATTTTCTCTAATTTCAAGAATTAGTCTGTTTTGCTCATGATTTGTTTGAGGTTGATAAAGAGTGTTAGGATTAATATTTTCTTGAAAAGACATATTTGGATTTTGATTAAAATTCATATTTTGATTAAATCTAGGTTTTTTGAAAAACATGTTTTCCCTCCTTTAATATATAATATGAGGAAGAAAAAGATATGAACACAAATATATTAATGAAAAAGGCGTAGAGCATTGAAATATAATAAATAAATAGCGGGAGAAATATATGAGATTAGACAAATATGTTATGAACGCATTACAAATATCTAAAAGTGATGCAAAGAGAATAATCAAACAAAAACAAATATATATTAATGACAACATTGTTACAAATTGTGACTTTTCTATAAGCGATGAAAAAATAAGATATGGACAAAAAGAACTAATTTACAAAGAAAATATATACTTGATTATGAATAAACCCAAAGGATATGTTTGTGCTAAAAGTGATAATGTTAATCCAACAGTAATGGACTTAATAACAGATTATGATGTGAGAAAGCTAAATATTGTTGGGAGGTTAGATAAAGACACAACAGGGCTTTTGATTATAACAACAGATGGAAAGATGGTTCATCACTTAACATCTCCTAAACATAATAAAGAAAAAGAATACTATGTTTTATGTGATAAACCTTTTAATGAAAATGATGTTTTAAAAGCAAAAGAAGGCGTAGAAATAAAAGATGAGGACGGAAGCAACTACGTTTGTAA
This sequence comes from Bacilli bacterium, assembly GCA_045577945.1. Classification (GTDB taxonomy): domain Bacteria; phylum Bacillota_I; class Bacilli_A; order ML615J-28; family CAG-698; genus CAG-698. The sequence goes on from JAZNJG010000030.1 coordinate 1,055, forward strand.
GAGCTCAATTATCAAAATAAATAGAAAAAATAATTATGGCGCTTATATCACTATCACAGAAGGAAAATTTCATCAAATAAAAAAGATGTGTAAAGCGCTAAATAAAGAGGTTTTAGAACTTTCTAGAATAAGAATTTCTGAGCTTGTTTTAGAAGATAATTTGCAACTAGGATGTTATCGAGAACTAACAAATGATGAAATAAATAGCCTACTAAAATAGGCTATTTTTTATATCTTTAAATGAAATTACTAGAAATAATCACATAAAATAATAAATTATAATATAATAAAGTAGGAGTGATTATGATGGAATCTAGGATGAATGAGTTTAAAAAGTTTGTAAGCCTTCATCCGTTATTGCGTGATGAGGTAAAAAACGGAAAAAGAACTTGGCAAAATATTTATGAGGAATGGGTTCTTTATGGTGAAAGTGAAACAATATGGGGAAAATATGTCATTGTAGATAATAAAGGCGATGCCACCAAATCTAATAGGGAGTCTAAATCAATGGGTTTTTCAAATATATTAAATAACGAAGGTATAAAGAATACTTTAGATTATATTAAGAAAATCGACCCGAACAAAATCAATAACACATTAAATAACATGCAAAAAGTTATTCAAATTATTCAAACATTTACAGGGAACAAAGGAGTAACTATTCCTAGTTCTACTAATGCTTTTTCAGATTGGTGGGATTAGGTGATAGTATCGATAAAATAATTCTTGAAAAAATATATAATAATAAGTATTATTTAGAATATTTAAGAAATAATCCTAAATGGTACTATTATTTAGATGAAGAACCAAATAACTTTAAAGTCTTCGAAGAAAACGTAAAGAAAGAATACAAAATTACTATGCCTGATAAGCTAGAAAAGGTCAAAGAGAGAATAAACTTTATAAGTACATTAATAAATTATTTTCAAAACAATTAAGGAATATAACTATAATTATAAAATGGGATAATCTGTCATTAGATAATCCTCTTTTTTTATTGTAATTTTATAATTATTATGTTAAAATAAATTAATTCTAGAGAAAATCATATTATTTGATATAGAATTTGATATAAAATTTTGTGAAAGGAATTAAAAAAAATGAGTTTTATTAAGAAATTAGTTTTAGTATTGACACTAGTTTTAACTGTTTTTCTTACTTTAGCTTGTGGAGAAGAAGCAACGCTTAAGTTTGAAAAAAATTCATTCGAAGTAACAGTTGGTGAATCATTTGAATTAAAACCAATTATTACAGGAAGTGAAAGTTTAGTTGAATATTCTTTCGATAAAGAAGGAATCGTAAAGGTTGAAAACCAAACAGTTTCTGCTTTAGCAGCTGGTGATGTAGTAATCACTGCAGCATTAAAAGATGCTAAAGATGTAAAAGCTACAATTACTGTAACTGTAAAAGAAAAAGTTATAGAACATACACATGCTTTTGATAAAGAAGTAGTAGATGCAAAATACTTAGCTACAGAAGCTACATGTACTGCTAAAGCTACATATTACAAATCTTGTAGTTGTGGAGAAAAAGGAACTGAAACATTTGAATCAGGCGACTTAGCTGCTCATGTATTTGACAAAGAAGTAGTAGATGCAAAATACTTAGCTACAGAAGCTACATGTACTGCTAAAGCTACATATTACAAATCTTGTGCTTGTGGAGAAAAAGGAACTGAAACATTTGAATCAGGCGATTTAGCTGCTCACGTATTTGACAAAGAAGTAGTAGATCCTAAATATTTAGCTGAAGAAGCTACAACTGAAAGTGCTGCTAAATATTACAAATCTTGTGTTTGTGGAGAAAAAGGAACTGAAACATTCTCACATGGAGATCCACTTCCTCCAACAGAAATCAAAGCTCAAAAAGTTGAAATTTTAAATAAGATTGAAGAAGCTTTATTTGGTGATGAATTAGAACTTGAAATTAAAGTTACTCCAGAAAATACAACAGATCAAATTGAAATCACTGCTAGTGA
>JAZNJG010000031.1:0-3235 GCA_045577945.1 Bacilli bacterium
GTTTACAATCATTATTAATTATATTAAAATTATTTTGGGTAACCATCTCAGTGAATAATAAATTACTTATACCTTGATAGATATTAGTAGTTAAGTCGATATTACCAATAACATCATAAGGATTTAGTTTATCACTAGATGGGAATGTATATGTTCCTTTTGGAACAATCATTCTTTCATTTTCTGAGTTTGCAAAAACTCTTTTAAAAGCATCAATTATAACATAATTATTATTTACTTCTTGAGTAAGTACTAAATTACTATTTCTACCAAAATATTCAATTACCATATTAATATTTTCTTCATAGCCTAAATCGTCAAAATGAACTAATTTAATAACTATTATTCTATCGTTTTGGTATTGAGTAACTTCCTTAATAATAGAAGATTCTAAGTATTTCTTAAGAATAACTTGGAAGTTATTTTTCTGAGGGCTATTTAACAATTTAACATTAGTAATACGAATATTTGGGTTATTACTATTAATACTTATCAATAGATTTTTCTTGTTAGACAAGGTTAAGAAAAACTCTGATTGATTAATTGTTCCAAATTTATTAATTCTTAAGTTTTGTATTTGTTTTAATTCATTTACTAAATAATGAATAAATACACCATCAAACATATAAATCACCTTTATATATTATATCAAAAAATATAAATAATTTATAGATAAATGTACTTTTTTTAAAATAATCTTTATTTTTTAACTTCATTGTAGTATAACCTGTCTTTTACAGTTTAGTTTGAGTGGCGCAAAAAAGAGTGAATATTAAATTAGGCTAAAATTTGACCTTAAATCGATTTTTTAGCGATTTAGGATTATTTTTATGTGTAAAATATTTTATGGTTCAGATCAAAAAAATTAAAAATATTACTTGATATGTGTGGCGTTGTGGGTATAATATATTATATGGATGTGGGTGTAGGTGTTAGTATGATTAAAAAGAAAGTAAATTATTTTAAAGATGGAACACATAAAACTAATGTGAGAGTTATGATTTCTTATAGACCTGGTCCAGGTCAAAAACCAAAACAAAAAACTATTAAAAATTTTGGATATTTAGAAGATTATCCAAATTAAAAAGAGTTTTGGGATATGGTAAATAGAGAAGATGAAAAAGCTAAAAAAGTCATGGAGAGGATATGGTATTAATAGTGCCAAAGAATCAAAAAAATAATTCTGAAATTAATAGAACATATAATTATGGATATAAATTTATTGAATCCATCCTTAAATTGTTAAAACTTGATGAATTCTTTGAGAATGTTGAATTTAAAGGGAAATACTCCTTGTATGATGTTCTTTCATTTTTAGTTTATGAAAGAATTATTAACCCATCTTCTAAAAGAAGTAATATACGTCATATAGATTATTATTTTGATAAAAAGTTTGATTTTGAATTATATGATGTATATAGAGCATTAGATAAGTTCTCTGAATATTCTGTAAAAATGCAAGCTCATATAAACAATAGAATTAAGAAATTAATTGGTCGAGATGAATCTTATGCGTTTTATGATGTTACAAATTTTTATTTTGAAAAAGACTTTAATGGGCCATTAGGCAGTATTGCTCAAAAGGGGGTATCAAAAGAACACCTACTAACTCCAATTGTACAATTCGGAATGTTTATGGATAGTAATAATATACCTATTGCTATGAAAGCATATCCAGGAAATACATCAGATAGTGTTATATTGCAACCATCATTAAATGATATAAAGAGAGAATATAATCTTAATAGATTGATAGTAGTAGCAGATAAAGGTATTAACTCAAGGGTTAATATTGACTATATTGTAAATAATAATGATGGTTATGTAGTTAGTCAAATACTAAAAGGACCTAAAGGAAAAAAATATCACGATATAATGTTTGATAAAGAAGGATATCAAGGTGATGAGGATTTCCAATATAAGATATTTGAAGAGGAATATGAATCAAGTATTAATAAGAAAAAGAAAACAACAATAAAAAGAAAAGTGCTAATCTACTGGTCTAAAGAAGATGCAGCTTATGCTAAGAGAAAAAGAGAAGAAAAGAAATACAAGGCGGAAAAAGAATTACATAATAATGCTTATAGCACAGGTCATTCGAATTTTAGCGATAATAAAAATATAATAGCACTGCATCTAGTATCTTCTACAGGAGAAAAAGCAGATCAAGAAATGAAATTAATTATGAAAAGTTTGCTGAGGATGAAAAATTTGATGGATATTTTTGTATCATAACATCTGAGTTAGATTATGATTACAAAAAGATATTAGAAACATATCATCATTTATCATATATAGAAGAATCATTTAGAATTACAAAATCAGACTTAGAAACAAGACCTATCTTTGTTACAACAAACAATCATATAGATGCACATTTATTAACATGTTTTGTATCTTTAATAGTCTTAAGAACGATACAATATAAAATGGGTAAAAGCAAGCTACCGCCGGCAAGAATAAAGAGAGTATTAGAAATGTGTACATGTCAAAAGATAAACGAACTATATGTACATTTAGATAGTGTTAGTGGAAATTACGAATATGAAAATATTATAAGTAAGAGTAATAGAAATTACTAGTCTATAAAAATAGACAAAAATGATGATATTACAAGAAATGATTTTTTATCTATCCAAAAGAATTATGATGTGGATTTTGATAAATGTCATATGAAAATCAATGAATTCGATAAAGAGTTAAAGAGAATAAAATATAAAGAGAAAACAAAATAAATAAGTGGGCTTCCTTGGAAGCCCATAATTTGCGCCACACAACTGTAAAACTCGGGCTAACAAAATCATTAAACAATAATCTAAAAAAAATAGAAATAAAATAAATATTTATTTAAATAATTTTTTTTGTAGTATAATATATATGAGTTTAGAGATGAATATGTTTTAATAAATTCTGATAAAAATGTTATATTATATTGATATAGAATAAATATCGTATAGTGATGATTTTTGTAGTTTTCCATTAACTTTAATTGGATTATATAATTGGAAATAATTAACTATTTGAAATATTTAAATATTTTAGCAATTAAAGCTATATAATGGATAATATTTTGAATTTAGAAAATGAATATAGAATAAGTACAACTTTAAGGCTAAAAGGTACGGAAGAGGGATTTAATTCATTAGGACATACTATATACTCATATTTAAATGTATTCCTATAAATGTAACTAATCACTTTGAATTAATAAAAATTTAAATTATTAATGAATTTG